>JADZEM010000143.1 GCA_020850535.1 Chloroflexota bacterium | reverse complement strand
GGCGGTCGGGGGTTGAAAGCCCCGCCTACAGTCATTCCGTCGCTGCGCGACGGAGACCGGGAACGGCCGGCACTGGTGAGACTGGCGCGTCGCGCAGCGACTGCAGGATCGTAGGCGGGGCTTTCAAGCCCCGACGCCGCGGCACGACGACATCAACATGCAATCGCCCTGGATCCGTGACCCGCCGACCGGCGTCACATGGATGTATCAGCCGCGGCCCACCCTCAGTACGAGCGCGGCATCCCCAGGACGTGCTGCCCCAGGAACGCCAGCACCAGGTTGTTGTTGACGGGAGCCACCAGGAAGAGGCGGGCCTCGCGGAACTTGCGCTCCACGTCGTACTCGACCGCCATCCCGTAGCCGCCGTGTGCGCTCATACAGGCGTTCGCCGCCTCCCAGGACGCCTCGGACGCCAGCAGCTTCGCCATGTTTGCTTCGGCGCCGCAGCGCTTGCCGGCATCGAACAGGGCCGCCGCCTTGTCGCGCACCATCGAGGCCGCCTCGACGTGGGCGTAGGCCTGGGCAATCGGGAACTGGACGCCCTGGTTCGCGCCGATAGGCTTGCCGAACACGACCCGCTCAGACGCGTACGTCGCCGCCCGCTCGACGAACCAGCGGCCATCGCCAATCGCCTCCGACGCGATCAGGATTCGCTCGGCGTTCATGCCGTCGAGGATGTACCGAAACCCCATGCCCTCCTGCCCGATCAGGCTGTCGGCCGGGATCTCCAGGTCGGTGAAGAACAGCTCGTTGGTCGCGTGGTTGATCATCGTCTCGATAGGCCGCACGTCGAGGGCGCTGCCGGCCTCGCGCAGGTCCACCAGGAAGACCGACAGGCCGCGCGTCTTGTCGGTCAGCTCCTCGTAGGGCGTCGTGCGGGCCAGCAGGAGCAGCAGGTCGGACTGCAGCACTCGCGAGATCCAGATCTTCTGTCCGTTGACGACGTACCTGTCGCCCTTGCGGACGGCCGTCGTCTGAATCCGGGTTGTCTCGGAGCCGGCGTTCGGCTCGGTCACGCCGAACGCCTGGAGCCGCAGCGCACCCGACGCGATCTTCGGCAGGTACTGCTGCTTCTGCTCGGGGCTGCCGTGCCGGAGCAGGGTGCCCATGATGTACATCTGGGCGTGGCAGGCCGCCGAGTTCGCGCCAGCCCGGTTCAGCTCTTCGAGGATCAGGCTCGCCTCGGTGATGCCGAGGCCTGCGCCGCCGTACTCCTCGGGGATCAGGCAGGCCAGCCAGCCGGCCTCGGTGAGCGCCCTGACGAACGCCTCAGGGTACTCCCGCTTCTGGTCAACCTCGCGCCAGTAGGCATCTGGGAAGTCCTTGCAGATGTCGCGGATCGCCGCACGGATGGCGTCATGCTGCTCGGTCCGTTCGTCGTCGTGGACGGCGGCCATCGGGGTCCTCCCTGGCGCAAACAGTCTTGCCGTGCGCCAAGTGTACCGCCGCGCCGCCCGGCGCTGGCCGCCGTGATCCCAGGCGCTGGCCGCTCCACGCTGCTTCTGGCGCATACTCCCGCCGACGTACGCAGGGGGCGGCAGCAGTGGCACGCGATATCTACACGCGCCTGAACGAGATCGACGATACGGCGCTCCGCACCATCGCCCAGATGCTGGAACGGCGCGGCAATCATCCGCAGCAGGTCGCGATTCGCACCGCCTATCTGGACGCCCTCGGCGACCTGTCTGGGCTTCGGGTGCTGGAGGTCGGTTGTGGGACCGGCGTCATCACCCGCGACCTCGCCCGTCGGGTCGGAGCGCACGGCTCGGTGGTGGGGTCGGACCCGTCGCACGGGATGATCGCCGTGGCCCGTGAGCTCGCCGTCGCTGATGGGCTGCCGGAATTGCGGTTCGAGGTGCAGGATGCCACGGCGCTGCCGTACGCCGACGCCGCCTTTGACCTCGTCTGCGTCATCACCGTGCTCTCGCACGTCCCGGCCCGCGAACGGCTGCTGCGGGAGGTGGTCCGGGTGACCCGCCCCGGCGGCCGCGTGCTGGTCGTCGATGGCGATTTCGCGGCCAACCAGATCGCCCATCCCGACCGCGCGCTGACGACGGCCATCGTGGATGCCTGGCGGGCGAGCGTGGTGGACGATCCGCAGGTGACGCGACGGCTCGGGCCGCTGCTGACGGCGGCCGGCCTGCAGCCGAAGGCGTTCAACGGCCACGTCCACCTTGAGGCCGGCCACGCGGACGACGCCACGTCGTTCATCCTGCCCTGGGCGCCATTCGCCGCCCAGCAAGCGGTGCAGGCCGGCGCGGTGACCGAGTCCGAGGCCAGTGGGTGGGTCGCCGGCGTCCTGGCTCTCAACGAGCAGGGACTGCTGTTCGGCTCGGTGAACTTCGTCAGCGCGATCTGCGACCGCCCGTGAGAGGCCCTGCTCACGACGGGATCAGCCGTGCAGGCGTCACTCGCGCACGATGTGCCCGTCCACGATCTTCCACTGTCCGTCGATCTTCTTCAGGTCGTACCGCTGCCTGAGCCGTCCTGAAGCGTCCCGCACCACCTGTCCGCTCTCGGCGTACGTTCGGTCGGACCAGACCTCGACTGTCTCGATGGTCGCGGTGGTCTCGTCGATCAGGCTCACATTCGTGAACTCCAGCGACGTCAGCTCAGCCCGCCGATCGTGCCGGTCTCGCCGCAACTGGGCAACCTCCGCCGTCCGCTCCTGGAGCCAGTGGCCGTCGTAGAACTGTGGGTACACCTCGGCGGTCCCGCTCCGCCCGACGCCGCTGCGCCACGCCGCGTTCCCCTCGGCCACCGTGGCCTTCATCATCTCGACCTCAAGACGCGCGTCAGGCTGGTGGGAGCAGGTATCGATGCTCGTCCACGCCTTGCCGCGCACACCCTGGGCAGCCGACCGCAACGCCTCCAGGCGGGCCGGCACCTCAGGCGCGCCGAGCGCCGCCGCGCGCTCGTAGGCGTCCACGGCGTTTGAGGGCCAGCAGCCCAGCTCGCCGTGATGCTTACGCGTCGGCATCGCGTACCAGAACTCGACATCCGCGAAGGTCTGGAGCACGGCCGGGTCGTCGGGCGCGAGTTGCAGCGCCCGCCGCGCCCGTTCGCGCGTCGTCATCCCAAGGGCGTCCACCAGCCCGCTGGGTATGCCCTGCTGCCCGTTGACACAGATGCGGCCCCCCTCCCAGGCGCACGGGGCCGGCCCCCCGACGATGTCCATCGCGGCATCAGCCGCCGCCCTGAGCACCTGCGGATCGGACATGCCGCCGCCGAGGATGGCCTGCTCGGCTTCAACGTACGTGCGCCACGCCGACGACCGCACGTAGGTCGCGCCGGCGTCGCGGGCTGGCTCGATGTCCCGGAACCGCCAGACCACCCGCGTGGAAGAGGCTTCGGCAGCGTCCGCTGGCCCGTACACTTGATCGTTGCGCGGATAGGTCCGCAGCTTGCCGGTGTCGTCGAGATGCCAGAACAGCTCGGGGCCGCCCACGAAGGCCCCACCGGTCTCGGCGCGGAGCGTCACCGTCACCTCGCCAATCGATCCGAACCAGAGCGCGCCAGTCCGCAGCACGTACATCGGCTGGACCCAGCGGTCAGACGCACGGTCAGTCAGCACCTGATCGTAGGTGACCTGGACGGCGGTGGTCCGACCGGCCGGGTAGGTCATCTCCCACATCGCCCAGTCCTCGCCGTAGCCCGCCGACCCCGCGTTCTGGACCTCTTGCCGCCACGACCGCGGCGGCTGCCCGTCGATCGCTACGTCCAGCGTCCGGATCTTGTACGCGCTGAACGTGCCCGGCGACTCGGCCCGGCGAACGCCCTGTGCATCCGGCTCGGCCAGATGATCGAACAGCGAGTGAGTCGAGGCCGGAAACCCGACCTTGAGAGTCGCTTCGGGGCCGTCGTTCACCATGGTGAAGGTCGCCGTGACCTTCGCGTGGATCTCGTCGCCCTGCTCCACGATGACGATATCCACGGTCTCGGCAGCCATCCGCACCTGGATGTCAGGATGTCCGGGAGCAAGGCCGGTCGGAGACTCCCAGAACGGAGCCTGGTCGGCCCACGCTGGCGCCCCGGCCGCCGCGAAGATCGCGAGCGCGCCGACCACGGCAACCAGGAATCGCAGGTATCGGCGCATGATCTCCCCCCGCCGCCTACACCTTCGCGCCAAGCTCCGTGGCGATCCCCTGGATCTCTTCCCAGGTCGACTCGGCCAGCTCGATACCCTCGGCCTGCCGCTTCCGGCGGTTGGTGTCCTCCGGCTGGCCCGGCACCAGCACGCCCGACGACCCCGGCGCGAGCGGCACATTCGTCACCCGCTCGCAGATCGCCGTCGCCTCAGCCACAAAGTCCTCGATAGAGCGAATCGCCGTCGGGTCGATGGCCAGGAAGAACGCGCCGTTCTTGCGGCCTCGCTCGTCGGGCGGCACCTCCGCGCCGGTGAGCGCAATCGACAACAGCTCGATGGCCAGGGCCAGCGCGTAGCCCTTGTGGCCGCCGAACGGCTGGAGCATGCCGCCGCCCGTGTAGAACTGCTCGACATCGTTGGTGGGTCGGCCCTGTGCGTCCACGATCCATCCATCGGGGACTGGGACGCCCTTCGCGCGGGCCACACGCAGCTTGCCCTCGGCCACCGCCGTCGTCGCGAAGTCGAGCACGAAGGGCGGCCGATCCTTGAGCGGAATCCCGAACGAGATCGGGTTGGTGCTCAAGACGCGCGCCGCGCCGCCATGGGGTGTCCCGGCGTACGGCCCTGCGCCCCAGGAGACGCCGAGCATGCCGATCACGCCAGCGTTGGCCGCTTGCTCGGCCCACTCGCCCAGCCGCCCGATGTGGGAGACGCGGGTCGTGGTGACCAGGCCAAGCTGGTTCTGCTTCGCCTTCTGGATCGCCAGATCCATACAGGTGTGCGCCGTGTACTGCCCGAAGCCCCACGCGCCATCGACCTGGATAACGGCCGGCCCTTCCTTCGTCACCTCGGGCCGGGCAGCCGGCAGCAGCGAGCCGTTGCGGATCAGATTCATGTAGCCGGCGATCTGAATGACGCCGTGCGAGTCGTGGCCGGCCAGATTCGCTCCGACGAGCGAGCTGGCCATGAACGTCGCGATGTCCGACGGCGTGCCGGCCGCCTCGAAGATGGCCGAGGTGGTTCGGTTCAAGAGACCAGCGGATAGGGTCAGCACGTTCCCCTCCAGCGCTGCCCGCGTCGTCGGGGCGCGCACGGAGATGAGAGCCGGACAGACGGTCGGTTGTCAACCGTCTACACGCTCGGACGAGGGCGGATCGCGCCCGATGCCGTTCAGAGAGGACGGCCGGCCGCGCCGCAAGCGTCAGCAAGTCGGACCTACACCATTCAGGTCCACTCGCTGACGCTCATGGTACGGAATCACCACGGGCGCCGAACTGAACGGCTTTGGCGATTCGAGCCTCGGCGCTTACTGACGCGCGAACGGCACCACCCAGATCCAGATCACGCTCGCGTAGGCCGCGCTGCCGAAGATCACGAGCAGGTGAAAGATCTCGTGGTAGCCGAAGATGTGCGGCACCGGATCGGGCCGTTTGAGCGCGTAGATCACCCCGCCCACGGCGTACAGCAGACCGCCCGTGACGATGCCGCCAATCGCCAGCGGCGGCAGCGCCGACAACAGCCCCGGCAGCGCGATGACGCCGGTCAGCCCGGTGGCGAGGTACAGCCCGAGGCGCGGGCCGCGCGCCAACCGGAGGTGGAGGACGGAGACGGCCACGCCGACCACGGCGATCCCCCACACCGACGACAGCAGCGCGACCCGCTCCCAGCCGTGCAGCACGTTCACGCCGATGGCCGTCGTCGTCGCCGCGATCATCACGTAGATGTTGCCGTGATCGAGCGACCGCATGATCTTGCGGCGCGACGGCGTCCAGGTGATGACGTGGTACAGCGAGCTGCAGGCGAACAGCCCGACGGAGGTGATGCCGTAGAGCAGCATCGTCGCCAGCCGGGGGCCGTCGCCGAGGCAGCGGACGGCCAGGGCAACCGTCAGGATGGCCGCGAGGCCGGTCGCCACCACGTGCGACCAGCCGCGCAGCAACGGGCGCGAGCGCGGCGACAGCACAACCGCGGCGTTCGTCATGCGCCCTCCGAGTCAGGATATCGTGGTCGGAGTATAGGGGCGCATCGGCGGTTGACGAAAGGCTTCTTCCGTCTCGGATGGCCCGCGCCGCCTGCTTCCCTCTGCCCATGCCAATGAGAGAGGACGCCATCCGCACCAGGAGCGTCGGCGAGTCGGACCATCGCCATACAGTCCACGCGCTGACGCTCGCGGTGCCGAAGCGCCATGGGCGCCAATTCGAGCGGCGTTGGCACCCCGCTCCCGATGCACGGGAGCGGAGCATCCGAAAGACAACCGCGCGCGGCGGTCTAGATCAGTGGCTTCAGCGCGCGGCCCGGCGTCTTGCCCGTGTGCTCGCCTGCGTCCAGCGCCAGCTCGCCGCTGACGAACACGTAGCTGACGCCGGTGGCCGTGACCAGCGGCTGCTCGTAGGTGCTGCGGTCGGCGATGGTCGTCTCGTCCCAGACGGCGAGGTCGGCCACGAAGCCCTCGCGCACGAGGCCACGATCCTTCAGGCCGATCCGCAGCGCCGGGGCCGAGGTCATCTTGCGGACAGCCTCGGCCAGCGGCATCACCTTCCGCTCGCGGACGAACCGCCCCAGCACCCGCGCGAACGACCCGAACGAGCGTGGGTGCCGACGCGAGCCGATGCACAGGCCATCGCTGCCGTGGGTGGCGAGGTCGTGGGCCAGCATCTCGTCGAGCGACTCTTCCGTCGAGGTCGATGGACTGACGAAGGAGACGCCCAGGTCAGTCTCGACCAGGGTGTCGCACACGAAGGTGACAGGCGGCTTGCCGGCCTCGTTGGCCGCTTCCGCGATGGTCCAGCCTTCGAGGTGCTGCTCGCCACCCTCGATGCTCGCCATCGTGTACTGGTCCCAGGGGTTGCCGGCCGCGTCAAGCTCGGCCTCGATCCTGGCCCGCGTTGTGGGATCCTTGAGCCGGGCGATGATGGCCTCCGGGCCGCCGACATGGGTCCAGGCCGGCAGCCGGCTGTGAAGCAGCGAGCTGCCGCGCGTGTACGGGTAGTTGTCGAAGCTCAGGTCCACGCCCTCGGCGCGCGCCTCCTCGTACAACCGCAGGATGTCCCTGGGTCCGTGCGACTTGCCGACAGAGTCGCCGCGCTGGTGCGAGAGATGGACCTTGACGCCCGACTTGCGGCCGATCTCAATCGCTTCCTTGATTGGATCGAACACCTTGTCGCCAAGGCTGGAGCGCATGTGGGTCACGTACACGCCGCCGCGCCGCGCCACCACCTTGCAGATCTCGATGAGTTCGTTGGTATCCGACCAGAACTGCGGCGTGTAGTCCAGACCGGTGGCGAAGCCGACCGCGCCATCGGCCATCCCCTCGTCCACAAGCTGGCACATCCTGTCCAACTCGGCAGACGTGGGGAGGCGATCCTGCATCCCCATCGCCTCGACCCGCACGGCGCAGTGCGGCACCAGGAAGGCGACGTTCGTGGAGACCTGCCTGTCGAATCGCGCCAGGAACGAGGCAACGGTGGTCCAGTCCCAGCCAACGTCGGGGTTGCCGTTGAGGGCGGCCAGGTGACGCCGCAGCAGTTGGAGCGTGTCGGGGGAGACCGGCGCGTACGACAGCCCGTCCTGGCCCATCAACTCGGTCGTGACGCCCTGGTAGATCTTGCCGGGATGCTCGGGCTCGGCCAGCATCATGACGTCGGCGTGCGTGTGCATGTCGATGAAGCCTGGGCTGACGATCTGGCCGCCGCAGTCGATCACCCTGGCGGCGGCGTCGGTCCCGACCCTGCCGACCGCGACGATCTTGTCGCCCTGAATCCCAACCTCGCCGCGATACCACGGGTTCCCGCTGCCGTCGAGGATGCGGGCGTTTCGCAGGAGTACGTCGAGCACCATGTCCTCCGGGGGGAGCGTCCAGCGTGGGGCGCAGAGCGCCCAGGCTCCCACTGTCGGCATGACCGGGGTCACACCGCTGTGAGGCGACGGTAGCACGGCGTTGCCGCCGTTGTCGACGGCCGGCACGGGCACCGCAGGGCGATCGCATGTTGATGTCGTCGTGCCGCCGCGTCGGGGCTTGAAAGCCCCGCCTACACTCCTGCAGTCGCTGCGCGACGCGCCAGTCGCACCAGTGCCTGCCGTGCCCGACGGCCGTCGCGCAGCGACTGCGTGACGGTAGGCGGGGACTTCAGTCCCCGACCGCCCGTTCCATGATGCTTCGGGGACACCAATGAACATGCAATCGCCCTGATGCTGCTACCAGGGCAATCGTCTGTTGAGCGCGTCGTGCCGCCGCGTCGGGGCTTGAAAGCCCCGCCTACACTCCTGCAGTCGCTGCGCGACGCTCCAGTCGCACCAGTGCCTGCCGTTCCCGACGGCCGTCGCGCAGCGACGGCGTGACGGTAGGCGGGGACTTCAGTCCCCGACCGCCCGTTCCATGATGCTTTGGGAAACCAGCGTACATGCGCTTGCCCTGGGGTGAGCGCCTTCCACCGGCCGCGCCGTGAAGGCCACCCGCCATCCGCTCAGAACCCGATGGCGTGATACCCCGCGTCCACGTGGATGATCTCCCCCGTCACGCCCGACGACAGGCCAGACGCCAGGTAGAGCGCCGTCTGCCCAACCTCCTTCGCGTCCACGTTGCGGCGCATCGGGGCGCGCTTCTCGTAGTGCTCCTCCATCGTCGTGAAGCCCGAGATCGAGCGCGCCGCCAGCGTCCGGATCGGCCCCGCCGAGATCGCGTTCACCCGGATGTTCTTCTGCCCCAGATCCATCGCCAGGTAGCGCACGCTCGCGTCGAGCGCCGCCTTCGCCACGCCCATCACGTTGTACTGCGGCACCGCCCGCTCGCCGCCCAGGTACGTCATGGCGATCACCGAGCCGCCGCCGCGCGCCTCCATCAGCGGCTCGGCCCGCTGGACCATCGCCGTCAGCGAGTAGGCGCTGATGTCCAGGGCCATCGCGAAGTTGCCGCGCTTGGTATCCGTAAAGCGGCCCTCCAGATCCTCGCGTGCCGCGAACGCCACCGCGTGGATCAGGATGTCCAGGCCGCCGAACTCTGTGCCGACCGCGCCGAAGACCGCGTCCAGATCCTCGTCCCTGGTTACGTCGCACGGCAGCACCAGCTTGCCGTCCACCGTGCCTGCCAGCTCGCGCACGCCGGCCTCGATGCGCTCGCCCTGGTAGGTGAACGCCAGCGACGCCCCCTCAGCCGCCAGCGCCTGCGCGATTGCCCACGCGATGCTTCGCCGATTCGCCACGCCGAAGACCAGCGCAGACTTCCCTTCCAGCAGTCCAGCCATCGTCCCTAGCTCCCTAGCTCGCGCGACCGGTCGGTCGCTGCAACAATCGCGTCGATCATCGCCGCGCGCAGGCCGCCCTGCTCCAGAGCATGCACGCCGGCGATGGTCGTGCCGCCCGGTGACGTCACCATGTCCTTGAGGCGGGCCGGGTGCTCGCCCGTCTGCGAGAGCATCTGCGCCGATCCGAGCACCGTCTGCACGGCCAGCGTCGTGGCGATGTCCCGCGCCAGCCCGGCCCGCACGCCGCCGTCGATCATCGCCTCGACGATCACCGCCACGTAGCCCGGCCCGCTCCCGGACAGCCCCGTCACGGCGTCCAGGTCTTTCTCGGCCACGCTGACCGCCTTGCCGGTCGCGTTGAAGATGCTCAACACCCTGGCCTCGTCGTCCGCCGAGGCGTGCGTCCCGCGTGCGATGGCCGCCATCCCCGCGCCCACCAGGCACGGCGTGTTCGGCATCACCCGCACCACGGGAACAGGCCGTGTGAACGGCGCTTCGAGCTTCTTCAGCGGCACGCCCGCGGCGATGGACACCACCACCTGCGATGGCGTCACCAGCCCGCCGATATCCGCCAGCACCGTCGCCGTATCCTGCGGCTTCACCGCCAGCAGGATCACGTCGCCCAGGGCCACCGCCTCGGCGTTGCTCGCCACCGCCTGAATCCCCACCTGATTCTGGAGGTACTCGCGCCGAGCCGCCCGCACCTCAGACGCGGCGATCTGCTCGGGCTTCAGCAGCCCGGCCGCGATGACGCCCCGGGCAATCGCCTCGGCCATCTGCCCGCCGCCCAGAAAGACCAGTCGCCACTGCTCGCTCATGCTGCCTCGCTCATCTCGACGCCACCGCCGCGTCACCGTCATGGTGCCACGCATGGTGGGCCGCAAACTGTCGCCCCGGTGTCATCCCGGGTGTTTCCGCTCTCGATCTGGCAGATACACTTGTGGGTCAGGGGTTGATGGCGTTTCACGAAATATCCACATATTCCGCACGTCGGCGTTCGAGGCCCTCACCCCCGACCACGCTTCTCGGAGAACTGGCGCGCCGCGGCCACAGACGCACGCGTTACCGCGCGACTCTGGCCCGCCCGGCGATAAACGCCTCGGCCTCGGCCATCGTCGGGTAGCCCTCGAAGTCCCCTTCGACCATCAGGGCGTGCGCCCCGACCACGTTCCCCAGCACCGCCGCCGCCCACGGATCGCGCCCGAGCAGCCGCCCGGCGATGAACCCCGCGTCGAAGCCGTCGCCGGCGCCGACCGTATCCACCACGTGCGGGATGCTGAACGGCGGGACGGTCCGGCGCTCGTCGGCCGTTGCCACCAGCGCGCCGTCAGCCCCGAGCTTGATCGCGGCGATCTCCACACCCTGCCTGAGCGCCCAGTCCGCCGCCGCGTCCGGCGTCGCCGTCCCGAAGATGAGCGCCATCTCCTCGGAGCCGCCCAGCAGCACCGTCGACCGCTGCACCAGTGGCGTCATCGTCTCACGGGCCTGCTCGGCCGTCCAGAGCTTGAGCCGCAGGTTCGGGTCAAACGAGACGGCCAGGCCCGAATCGCGCGCCAGCTCGATGGACGCGGCCACTGTGTCCCGGCAGCTCTCGGAGAGGGCCGGCGTGATGCCCGTCACATGCAGCCAGCGCGAGCCGGTGATGTAGGCGGTGTCCAGGTCGGACGGCTGCATCCGCGAGGCCGCCGAGCCGCGCCGGTAGTAGTAGACCGTCGTGTCGCCGACGGCGCTGATCTCCTTCAGATAGAGCGCCGTCGGCGCGTCAGGGTCCACGATCACCCGGCTCGCGTCCACGCCCTCACCGCGCACGTTGTGGACGATGAAGCGTCCCAGCTCATCGTCGCCCAGGCGGCTGAACCAGCCAACGCTGATGCCGAGGCGCGCCAGGGCGATGGCAAGGTTGCTCTCGGTGCCGCCCATCTTGAGGCGAAACTCCGGGACGTACCGCAACGGTCCGGTCTCGCGCGGGGTGAAGAGCGCCATCGTCTCGCCGAAGGTCACGACGTCCGGCATAGGTATCCAGTCCCAGATCGGCCGGCCAACGTCGGCCCGGCTGCGGACCGCCACCGACCACGGCCACGAAGGATACCCCACAGACGACTCGGAGTGACGAGACGGCAGCGGCCCCGACAGGGCGATTGCACGTTGGGCGGGTCGTGCAGCGTCGTCGGGGCTTTCAACCCCCGAGTGCGCGTCTCACGACGGTTTGGGAACACCAACGAACATGCGACTACCCTGGCAGCCCCGACTGGCACGATGCCAATCGGGGCCGCTGGACGCCTGATGTACGGCGAGCGTCGTGCTTACATCTGGTCGTCGACGTAGGTATCGGCCACGTCCGTCTCGTACTGGCCGCCGCCGTCGCCAGCGGGCGGGGTCGGCGGTGGCGGATCCTGCCGCCCACCGAAGAGACGGTCACGCAGGCGCAGCCCCAGCCCCGACGCCACCAGCCCGAGGCCCGCCAGCGCCGCCAGCCGTGGCAGATCCATGCCGGCCTGCCCCGCGACGGGGAGGACGGACGGCGTCTGCACGGGCCGCGGCGCGGCAGCCGCCACCGGCGGGACCGGATTCGCCGCTGCAACGCCCGGCGCTGGCCGAGGAGCCGCCGACAGCACGCCCGGGTTCGAGGGCGCGGCCGGGTTGGCGCTCAGGACGCCAGGATAGTTGCTGGCCGGAATGGTGCTGAAACGGCTGCCCGGGTCATCGCTCGACGAACGACGCGTCGTGGTGTCGTCGTCATCATCATCATCATCATCGCCATTGTCATTGTCACTATCGTCGTCATCATCATCATCATCATCGTCGTCGTCGTCATTATCGTTGTTGTTATTGTTCGGCGTTGACGTGGGCGATGGCGTCGATGTCACGGGCGTTGCGGTCGCCGTTGGCGTGCCAGGCGTGGTCGTCGGCGTCGGCGTGCCGGGCGTCTCGTCTGGCGTGAGCGTCAGCGACGCCGTCGGCGTTGCAGTTGGCGTCTCGGTCGGAGTCGCCGTGGGCAGCGTGCCGGTCGGCGTGGGCGTTGACGTCGAGGGCGTGCCCGTCGAGGTGGCCGTGGATGTTGCGGTTGCGGTCGAAGTCGGCGTGGGCGTGCCCGTCGAGGTGGCCGTGGATGTTGCGGTCGAAGTCGGCGTGGGCGTGGCTGTCCCGGGCGTGCCCGTTGACGTGGGCGTCACGGTGGACTGGGTCGCGGTCGGCGTCACGGTGGACTGCGTCGCGGTGGCCGTCGGCGTGGACTGGGTGCCCGTTGCCGTCGGCGTGGCCGTAGCTTCGGTCGCCGTTGGCGTAGCCGTCGAGGTCGGGGTAGCCGTCGCCTGGGTGCCTGTCGGCGTCGCCGTGGGGGTCGGGGTGCCCGGCGTCTCGTCCGGCGTGACCGTCAACGACGCGGTGGGCGTCGGGGTCGCCGTGGCCCCGGTCGCCGTCGGCGTGGCCGTCCCCGTCGGGGTCACGGTGGACTGCGTAGCGGTGGCCGTCGGCGTGGACTGGGTACCCGTTGCCGTCGGCGTCGCCGTCGCCTCGGTCGCCGTCGGCGTGGCCGTGCCGGGCGTGCCAGTCGATGTCGGCGTGGCGGTGGACTGCGTCGCGGTTGGCGTCGCCGTGCCGTTCGTCGCGGTCGGCGTGGCGGTAGACTGCGTCGCGGTCGGGGTGGCGGTGGACTGCGTCGCGGTCGGGGTGGCGGTAGACTGCGTCGCGGTCGGGGTCACCGTGCCACGCGTGCTCGTCGGGGTGACGGTGGACTGCGTGCCGGTGGCCGTGGGCGTCACCGTGCCTGCCGTCTTCGTCGGCGTCTGCAGCGTCACGGTGATATCTTTGGTCGGCACTGGGGAAACCTGGGCAAAAGCAGTGGGGATGCCCAACGCCTTCATCTCTGGCTTGACATAGCTCGTCGCCGCCACCACACCAACGGCAGCTGTGGCCGAGCCAGCAAACCGGCGCCGACTGATCTTCTGCGGATTCTTCGTCGCGGTCACAGCACTACGCTCCTGCCCTGTCAAGTCCAACCGGGCTCTCGTTGATTTCAACGTCGCTCGCAGCCCTGCCCACCCTCAGGTTCCGCATGCTGTCAGCCCCGGTCTCCGCCGTACACCCCACGAACTCCCCCAATGAGCCCTGTTTCGCTTATGTTGCGTTCCTGCGCCGGCTCGCCCTTCGCGCGTCGCACCCTATAACGAGTGACTGCCGGGGCGGTATCGCGCTCATTCAATTCTGTTAAGCGCACTAACGCTACTTTCGAGAGTATCATGCCACAGCAGGTATCCCTCGGCAATACCCTGATGCGTCACGGTTACCGGTTCTCTTGCACGCACGTATATGATTCGCCCTCCCGCGGGCTGCTACAATCCGCCCGCAGTATGCCGGCTCACGGCCTCGGACGCGCCGTTCCTCTCAAGCCCGCTCGCACCCCGCGAGGAGGGCCGCAGGCCATGCTCGCTCGTGCGCCTCTTTCCTGGGGACAACTCCTCGCCGTACTCCTGGTAGGGGTCGTTCTGACCTACCTGCTCGTCGCAGCGGTCAGCCCCGGCTACGTCTCCGACATCGGGACCAACAAAGTCTGGGGCCGCCAGGTCGCCCGCGAGGGCATTCATAACGCGTACCGAATCTCAACCGACTATCCACCGGTGCTTTTGTATTGCTTTGGTGTCGCCGGTGAGTTCTATCAGCGTTTTGCTGACCCGTCCTTCGCTGAAAAGCCGATGGTGTCGAGTCAACTCTACACCTTTTTGATCAAGCTGCCCGGAATCCTCTTCCATCCGGTCGTCGCGGCAGCCATTTACCTGCTCGTCCGGCGCTTCGGTCCGGGCGTCGCTTTCGGGGTTGCCGCCGCGTACGCTGTGAACCCCGCGGTTGCGTACGATGTCGCGCATTTGGGACAGACGGACCCTGTCCACTCGGCCTTCACCCTGCTCTCCATCGGCGCGCTGGTCTACGGGCAGCCGCTGGCGGCCGGCGCGCTCATCGCCCTCGCCGCGCTGACCAAGCCCCAGGCCTGGGTGCTCCTCCCCATCGTCGGCCTGGGCCTGATCTTCTGGCATGGCCGGCGTGGCGCGATCCTCGGCACGCTCGGCGGCGTGGTTGCCTCGGCGATCGTGCTGCTGCCCTGGATCGTCACGAACCGCCTGCACCACGCCGCGCGCTTCTTTGAGGCCCTGGAGACCAAGTCGGTCAATGCTCAGGCGTTGACCGCCCAGGCTCACAACCTCTGGTGGATCCCCACGCTCGTCGAGTGGCGCTTCATCAACGACTGGGAGCCGCTGCTCGGCCCGATCACCTACCGGATGGTCGGGCTGACGCTGGTGCTGGCGCTGGTGGCGCTGGTGATCGTCAAGCTGCCGCGCCTGCGCCCCCGAGACCGGCTCTTTTCGTTCATCGGCCTGCTGACGGTCGGCTGGTTCGTCGTGACCGTCCGCGCCCATGAGAACCATCTCTTCATGGCCCTGCCTTTCCTGGCCGTCGCCTGGGCGCTCGACCGGCGCTACGGCGCCATCTTCGTGATGGTCTCGGCCAGCCTGCTGCTCAATCTCGCGCTGCACGATCCGCTGCTCGTCGGCAACTGGGCGGCCGGCCCCGATCCCGGCCAGCCGTTGCCGTACTGGATCGTCGCGGCGCAGGTGTTGAACGTCGCCCTCAACTTGATGACGGTCGCCGTGACCCTCGTCTTCACGCTCGGGCTGGCCGTCCGTGGCCTGCCCGGCAACTATCCCGGCGCACGTGTCCGGGCTGGCGGAGTCGGACGGTAAGCCGGGCAGCATTCTGGCGGATCGGGCCGCTCGCGCTGGTCGTCACGCTCGCCGCCGTCTTGCGGCTCTGGCGCGTCGATCTCGCGCCGCTCCGCTACGACGACGTGGACGTGCTCTCGCGTGCGCGAGATGTCCTGTGGCACGGCCCAGCCCTGACCGGCCCGATGACGTCCTGGGGCGTGCCCGATCCGCCCGGCTCGGTCTACCTGCTGCTGCCGGCCGCGTTGGCCGCGTCCTCGGCGTCGGCGGGGGTGGTGCTGGTCGGGCTGCTCAACGTCCTGGCCGTTGCGCTCACCTACCTGCTGACCCGCCGCTTCCTGGGGCCGGGCGTGGCGCTGGCGGCTGGCCTGCTGTTCGCCGCGAACCCATGGGCCGTCTACTACAGCCGCCGCAGCTGGGCCGAGATCGTGCCGCTGTTCACCATCGTGGCGCTCTGGGCCGCCTACGAAGTGGTGGTGCAGCGGCGGGCGCGCTGGGCGGTGGCCTTCTTCGTGGCGCTGGCCGTGCAGGTGCAGATCCGCATTCTCTCGCTGATCTACGGCCCGGCCGCGTTGCTCACGCTGCTGCTCTGGCCGTGGCGCTGGGGCGTTCGCTGGCCGGCCGCCGGCATCCTGCTCGGCACCCTGCTCACCGTGCCGTACCTCTCGTGGGTGGGCCTGCACTGGGCAGAGGTCTCGGCCCGGCTGGAGGACGGCAACCGAGGCGTCGGGCTGGCGCCCCGCAACGGGGCCATCGAGTTGGTGCTCTGGAGCGCGTCCGGCTTCGGGCTGCTGCCGGCCGTCAGCGATATCGCCCCCTGGCTCAACCCGTTCGGGCAGGCTGGCCGCGTCGTGCTGCTGCTGGTCGGCGCGCTGCTGGCGGCTGGCCTGGGGATGGCCATCACGGCTGCCGCCCGGCGCACGCCCGGCTGGGAGGCGAGGCTGCTGCCGGCGATCTGGCTCGTCCTCCCGAGTCTCACGCTGATCGGGCAGTCGTCCTCAGTCTACCTCCACTACCTCGTGGCCCTCTCGCCGGCCGTCTTCATGGTGATGGCGCTGCCGCTCGGGTGGCTGCTCCAGGGTCCACGCCGGCCGCTGGCAGGCCTCGGTGGCCTGCTCCTGGCCAGCCTCCTGGCCTATCAGCTGACGGCCACCGGGCTGGTCTACCGGCTGATGGAGGCCTACGAGATCGACGAGCCGCCAACGGCCCCGCCGGCCCTGCGCGTGGCCGCCGTGGACGTGCCCCGCGAGGCCTCCGAGCTGCTGGGGACCGGCGAGCGCTACGGGGTCGAGCCGCCGATCCGCTACTGGCAGGCCCTGGCGGACCGCGCCATCGCGGCGGCCGGAGCGGCGGGCGCGCCCCAGGTCTGGGTGCTGGCCGGCGAGACCGATCCGCTGACGGCCGAGGCGCCGGCCGTCCTCGACTACCTGCTGCGGCCCCACGTCGAGCCGCGCTTCCTGCCCGCCGACACCCTGCTCTTCCGGATGCTCCGTCCAACCGTCGTCGTCGAGCTGCCCGACCTGGACCCCATCGAGTCGATGGAGCGCTTCGGCGAGCGCAAGGCGACCGTCCTGGCCCCGAGTCGCAACAACCGCGAGGGCGTCGCACGGGCGCGCATCACCCTCGTGCCCGACCGTGGACCGCAGGGCTGGGCCTCGCTCGCGCCGTCGCGGCTGCTGGCGCGCTTTGACGGGCCAGTCCAGTTCTTCGGCTACCGAGCAGAGAAGACCGTCCGCGCCGGCTCCGATCTGCCCGTCACCCTGTTCTGGTGGCTGACCAGCCAATCGACCATCCCCGGGCCGGTCCCGACGCTCCGGCTGGTGGACGCCAACGGACGCATCTTCCCCTCTGAGAGCCCCACCCGACCGCTGCCGGCGGTCGAAGAGGGCGACTGGGTCGTCATTCGGCGCGAGCAGCTGGCCGTCCCGAGCCGAACACCCCCTGGCCAGTACACGCTCGACGTCGTGCTCTCGACGGAGGCCGGCCAGCCGATCCGCCGCGCCGACCAGCCAGCCGCCACGCTCCCCCTCACGACGGTCCAGGTCACCGCCCGCTGACGCCTCGTCACATCCGGGTTACGACTTTCCAGAGACCAGCCGCCACCCTGTGTTGCATTCATGAGCGGCGCTCTCGAAGAGAACCCTCCCGACACAACCGACAAACATCGTCCGGGCCGCCGTCGCGCAGCCGCCTGTTGGACAGAACCGCGGAACACGCTGTGCATAGAATGGGGCGGTCGAGGCGAGCCGTGGTGGTCTCCCCACGCTCCCCGACGAGAGCATGGAGCGTGAGAGGCGAGACATGGCGGTCGTAGCCGGGGGCAACCGGGATCGTAGTGTCGCTCGGCCGCCGTGGGTCCGCCGACACGACAGCCAGCATGAGGGCGTCGTGGCGGGGATCATGCTGGCGCTGGTGATCGTCGCGATCGGCATCTTCCTCTTCTCCAGCCAGTTGATCCGGCTGGCCGGCCCGATCGGCGCCATGCTGCATCCTCCCAGCCCCGCCTCGCTCCGCCCAGAGGAGGGTGCAGCGCCGCCAGGGCCGGTCGTCGTCGTGTCGCTCGATTCGCCCGTAACGAGCCGCGCCGCGCCGCAGCCCGCCCCGGCCGACGGCGCTCCTGCCAACGCATCCGCTGCCGCCGACCAGGACGTCTCGACGGTCGCCGGCGAGCAGGCAGGCGTGCCGGGTGCGACAAGTGCGGCGGGTGCCGCGCTGGTCGACCATTCGCTGCCCGGCGATCAGCTGGCTGCCGGGCCGCCGGCCGTCATCGCGGAGCCAGGGCCGGCCGAGGTCGCCGCCGGGCCAGCGGCCGAAGCAGTCGCCGGGCCAGCAGTCGCCGGGCCAGCAGTCGCCGGGCCGGCGGTCGTCGAGCCGCGACCGACCGTGCTGGCGCAGCCCACGGCCCGGCCGCAACCGACCACCCAGCCGACGCCCGCGCCAACCACGACCCCTGCGCGCGCCACGACACCCGCGCCGACGGCAGTCACGCGGGGCGGGACGGCCGCAGCCGGACGTCGCGCCCGGGTGGTGCGGACGGACGGGCGCGGCGTCATCCTCTACAGCGCCCCCCGTGACGGCGCACGCACGCCGGCCGGCGTCCCCGAGGGCGGCCTCGTGACGGTGCTCAGCGTGCAGGGCAGTTGGGCGCAGATCCAGCTTGACGCCCGCCGCACCGGCTGGGTGCCCGTCCAGTTCCTGGCCTCGGAGTAGCCGCCGCCCCCGGGGAGAACTGCTCCAACAGCGTGACAAAAGGCCAATGGAGCATGTCGCGTGCAAGAGCCGATGTCCGCCTGAGCCGATGTCAGCCTGAACGGACTGAGCTTGCGAGGGCAGTGAAGGATCTCACGCGCCTATGCGCTCGCACAAGCTGTGAGATGCTTCGACTTCGCTCGTTCCTCGCTTCGCTCAGGCTGACACATGACGTTGCATGATGTGCACGAGATGACGGCGCCTCTCCGACTGAAACTGCCCACTCCGGGTTCCCGCGCAACAGGAGTCGGAGGGTAGCCTCGTCGTGCTGGCATCCTGGAACTTCGGGCGCATGGGTCAGACGGGCGCTGCAGCCCGCCGCTCGATCTCGCCAGCCAGGTCGAGCGTGCGGGTCGCCGGCTTGCGCTCCCACTCCTCCTTCGGCAGCAGCCAGAAGATCTCCAGCTCGTTGCCGTCAGGGTCGTGGACGTACAGGCTGAAGCTCGCGCCGTGGTCCGTCTCGCCCACCAGCGCCTTCGCCTCGATCAGCGCCTCGCGCGCCCGCGCCAGATCCTCCAGCGTCGCCACCTCGAACGCCGCGTGGTACATCCCCACCTGCTTGCCCGTCGTCGGCCCCGGCGCGTCCTCCCCGATGCTGAACAGCGCCAGGTCGTGGTGGTTGTCGCTGCCACTGGCCCGCAGGAAGACGCCACGGTCAGTCGGCTCGGAGATGGGCTGGAAGTCGAGCACGCCCTGGTAGAAGGCGAGCGACTTCCTGGCGTTGCGGACCCAGAACACGACGTGGTTCAGCCGCGTAATCGTGATCATCGACGATCCCTCCCCTGCCGCTCGCGGCCCGACCGCTACGGCCTTGCAGCTTACGTACGGATGGTAGCCAACCGGCGGATTGTTGGGAACAGCGCCGTCATCCCCGGTTTTCGGCGTGCTCCGGGGCTTTGATCAGCGCCAGCAGGCACAGGCTCGCCAGCGACGCCGCGGCACCCACCTGAAACGCCGTCGTGTACGCGCCCGTCATGTCCACCAGGATGCCGAAGATCGGCGGCCCCACCATGATGCCCAGGTAGCTCGCCGTCAGGTTGAAGCCGGCCGCCGTCGCCGAAGCCTGCCGCCCGGCGATCTCCGCCACGAACAGCATGTTGATGCCGTTCCAGCCGATAGCCGAGACCCCCGCGACAGCCAGCGTCACGAGCAGCACGATCCTCGGGGTGTCCGGCCCGGTCAGCGAGAGCACGACCGACGACACGGCCGCCATCACGCTGAAGATCGCCATGACGATCTTGCGCCGCCCGCCGAACAGCACGTCGCTCACGATCCCCCAGCCGATCCGCCCGACGATGCCCCCGGCCTGCGCCAGCGCCAGCATCGCCCCGGCCTCGGTCACGCCCATCCCGACTTTCTCCGTCAGGAACAGCACCATGAAGCCGGCCAGCGAGAGCTGCACGCCCGCGTACAGGAATGTCACGCCGGACAGCAGCAGCAGGCTCCGATTGCGGGCCACCGTCAGGAAGCCAGGACGGGGCGGCTTCGGGCCGGCCGACGGGTCATCTGGGCGGTCGCGGAACAGCACCCAGGCCAGCACCCCGGACAACACCGTCATCACGCCGAGCACCAGGATCGTCCCCCGCCAGCCGATCGCCTGCCCGAGCGGCGGCACCGCCAGGCCGCAGATCATCCCCGCCAGCGCCACGCCCGTCTGCTTGACGCCCATCGCGACGCCCCGCCGGTTCGTGGGGAACCATTCGACGATGGCGCGGGTGGTCGGTGGCAGCGAGAACCCGTTGCCCACGGCGTACAACGCCATCGGGACCAGCAGCCACAGGTAGCTCGGGGCAACCGATGCCGCCGCCAGCGGGATGCCGGCCATCGCCATGCCGATCAGGAACAGCGCCCGCACCCCGAAGCGGTCGCTCAGGCTGCCGGCCAGCACCAGCACCAACGTCGCCCCGATATAGGTGGCCGTCACCAGCGACCCGATATTGGCCTTGCTGAGTCCCAGATCCGCGACCAGAAACGGCGCGAGCGGCGAGATCGACTGGTTGCCGAACGACGCGGAGGTCTGCACCAGCGAGCTGGCGAAGAGCACGACCCAGGGGTAGCCGGCCCAGCCGAGCCAGGATGGCGGCGCGGCAGCGGTGACCTGCTGTACGCCAGCGGCGGCCACGGCGCTGGCATCTGGCTTGACGAGGTCACTGGACGCCATGCTGCCTCCCCCACCCACAGGGCGCACGCCCACACGCGCGGCAGGCAGCGCCCTTCGACCGTGTCAGACAGGATCGTACGCCGGTGCGAGCGATAGCACAAGCAGCAGTCAGTGAGTCAAGCTATCACACCGGGTGATGCCTGCCCCCGAGCGTGACGGCGCCAGCGTCGCCGTCCACCGTGATCGTCTGCCCCTGCTCGATGCGCTGCGTCGCGATGCCCGTGCCCATCACCGCCGGGATCCCGTACTCGCGCGCCACAATCGAGCCGTGGGCCAGCACGCCGCCGATGTCCGTCACGAGAGCCCGCGCCTGCGAGAACAGCGGCGTCCAGGCCGGCGTGGTGGTCGGGCAGACCAGCACCGTCCCCGGCTGCATCCGCCCGAAGTCGGCCGGCGAGAGGATCACGCTGGCCGGGGCCGTGACCCTGCCCGGACTGACCGCAAACCCGCTCAGGATGTCGCTCGTCGTGTCGTTCCGCCGCAGCGACTCCCGCGACGAGAGGTCAATCGGGCCGAGCATGAAGCGGTAGGCCGGCGGCACGGCGGCCGGCGGCTGGAGCCGCTTGCGGGCCTCGCGCAGCTCCCGCCGCTCCATCGCCACCCGCGCCAAAGCATGGGTTGTGTCCATCGACTCGGGTGCGTGCGATGCTGTCGTTGGAGGCCCAGCCACGTCGCTGCCATCGGACTCCCCCTCTCCCGCGTACGGGAGAGCGGGGCGGGGGGTGAGGGGCGCCAACCCAATCGCCGAGGCGACCTCCTCCGAGCGCAGGTAGTAGATGTCGTCCGGCCCGGCCAGCGCTCCCCGTGCAGTCAGGCGACGGCCCAGCTCGTGGGCCAGCCTCCTGAGCGTCGGCCAGGCGTACCCGACGTAGAACAGGGCCTCCTCGCGGTACGGCGCGTACGAAGCCGCCCAGCGAAGCAGGTTGCGGAACAGCCGCCGCCGGAACGGATCGAACGCGCGATCCGTCTGACGGGTGAGCCGGTCACGCTGGCGACTCAGCACCGCCTGCTCGGCCTCGCTGTCGCGGCCCGGCCGCTCGGCCAGCGCACGCAGCGAGATCAAGACCGGCAGCGGATCGTCAACCTGGGTCGGCACGGCAAAGTCGAGGCTGTAGATCAGGTGCCCGAACTGGTCGAAATAGCGATCCAGCGCCTCGCGGGCGGGCCGGCCGGCCGGGTGGGCCGCCAGCGCCTCCAGCAGACGGTCGGGCGGCGTCTCGCGCACCAGCCGGCGCAACGCCTCCGAGCGGTGCACCAGATCCGCGACGCCCTCCAGGCTGCGCTCGGCGGCCAGCCCCCGCGCCGAGAGTCCGCGCAAGAAGATGCCGCTGCTGAGCTGCCGTCCCGGCGCAGCCTGCCGGAGATACCAATCCAGCAGGCCATCGGACACCTTGGCCGCGCCGATGGCCAGCGCCGCCGCGAACCAGTAACGGGCGTCGGCATCGGCCAGCTCGCGGATGCCCGCCAGCAGCCGCGCATCCGTCAGGTCCGCCGGATCGAGCGCCTTCCAACGCACGACGGTGGCCTCATAGAGCGGCAGCTCGGTGTCTCTCCAGTTCCTGACGCCGTTGCGGAACAGCCCGGCCAGGCCGCGCACCGTCGTGTGCAACAGCATCCACGCCATCCGCCAGTTCAGGTGGACGTCGGCGCGCTGATACGCGAAGCCGTTGATGGTGGCGAACATCGGCCGGTCGATCAGGTCGTCCAGGCCGCCGGGGATCTCCAGCGCCGCCATCACGATATCCCCCGAGCGTTCGAGGCCGCCGGACAGGTACAGCTCGTCGAAGAGCGGCGAGAGCGGCTCCGGCATGTGCTCGACGACCTGCCGCCGAATCCAGCGCGAGCCGGGCGTGGGCGGCTCCCAGCGAACATTCTTCAGGGGCGCGGGCGGCAATCCGGTGATCGGCCGGGCCTGGAGCAGCCAGAGCTGGCCCTCCGCAACCGCCCACTCGACATCCTGCGGCGTCCCTCCGGCCAGCCGCTCCACGCGCAGCCCGAGCGCCGCAAGCTCGCGCAGGCGGTCGGGGCCGAGCGCTGCCACCCGCCGGCGATCCTCCGGCACCGGCACGGCGGATGTGCCAGACTCGCGGTCCGCGCGTGCAACCACCATCTCCGACTTCGTGCCAAGGGTCGTGGAGCGGATCGCACCGTCGTCCCGACCCAGCACGAACGTATCCGGCGTCACCTGCCCCGACACGACGGCCTCGCCCAGCCCGTAGCTCGCATTGACGAGGATCTCGTCGCGCGCGCCCGTGGTCGGATTCGCCGTGAACAGGACGCCAGCGACCTCGGCCGGCAACAGCCGCTGCACCACCACGGCCATCGCGACGCCGCCATGCACGACGCCCAGGCGCTCGCGGTAGGCCAGCGCCCGCGCCGTCCACAGGGAGGCCCAGCAGCGTCGCACGGCCTCCAGCACCGCGTCCGCGCCGACGACGTTGAGGAACGTCTCCTGCTGCCCGGCGAAGCTTGCGCCCGGCAGATCCTCGGCCGTCGCCGACGACCGCACCGCGACCGGCAGCGTGTCGGGCTGGCCGGCCTCCGCGCTGAGGCGGGCGTACGCCTCGCGCACGCTGTCCGCCACCGCCGACGGCATCGACGCCGCCAGGAACGCCGCCTGCACCCGGGCCGAGACGCGCTCCCAGCGGTCGGGCAGCCCGGCAGCGTCGGCCGGCGTAGCGGTCTCCGATCGCACGGCCGTCTCGGCCAGCACGGCCTCGATCGCCTCGCCCAGCCCGCCCTGCTCGACCGCCCTCCGGTACGCCTCGGTCGTCAGCAGAAAGCCCGGCGGCGCTGGCAGGCGACCGGCCAGGAGCCGCGTCAGCGCCGCCCCTTTGCCCCCGGCCTCGTGGAGCGACACTTCCCCACCGCTCAGGTCGCTCACCAGCCGCCGATCCGCCAGATCCTCCACCGCCGTCCTGAACTGATTCATGGTGCGAAAACGACTTTCCCTGGATGCCGGCATCTGGCCTGCCTGCTCGCGCCGTGCGACGGCTCAGCGCGCGACCGTCGTGAAGCGGACGCTGTCCTCCTGGAACACCCGGCCATCCGACCCGAGCGCCTGCGCCCGCACGGTCTCCTCGCCGAACGGCGCAATCACCGTGCCGGCCACGCACTGCTGGCCAGACGCCATCCGCGCGTCGATCAGCAGGCGCGCAGCGCCGTCAGCCGCCACGTTCTCGACGCGGATGGTCGGCGGGGGCGGCGGCGGGAAGATCGCGATCTGCGGGATGTTGGCCGAGACGCAGACGGTGATATGGTCGCCGGCCATGTACGTCGCGCCGTCGCCTCGGTCCGTGCAGGCCTTGATGCCGTTCGGCACCTCGCCGGTCGGCACAGGGCAGACCGCGCCGATGGCCGCCTCGGCGACCTGTGGCCGGGCCACCACGGAGAGCCCCGCCACGCTCACCAGCACGGCGAGCGCCGTCACCAGCCCTGCCAGCGCGCCCAGATGCACCCGCGGTCCTCGCCCCAGTCGGCTCAACACCGTTCGCTCGCACACGCTCACCGGTTCTCAGTCCTCCGCTTCAGCCCGCCAGGGCAATCGCATGTTGAGCGCATCGTGCAGGGCCGTCGGGGCTTGAAAGCCCCGCCTACGATCCTGCAGTCGCTGCGCGACGCTCCAGTCGCACCAGTACCTGCTATTCCCTGCGTCCGTCGCGCAGCGACGGCGTGACGGTAGGCGGGGACTTCAGTCCCCGACGAGGTCGCAGGACGTGCTCGTCATGCAATCGCCCTGAGTCACGAACCAGGACGATTGCATGTTGAGCGCATCGTGCAGGGCCGTCGGGGCTTGAAAACCCCGCCTACGATCCTGCAGTCGCTGCGCGACGCTCCTGGCTCACCAGTGCCCGCCGTTCCCGGTGTCCGTCGCGCAGCGACTGAATGACTGTAGGCGGGGGTTTCAACCCCCGACCGCCCGCTCCATGATGCTTCGGGAACACCAATGTACATGCAATCGCCCTGTTCAGCCTGCCGCTTCGATGGACACAGCCTCGTCAACACGCAACCCGTCAGGATGCCGCACTCTCTGTGCCACGCCCGACCACGCCGCCAGCCGCCGACCCGAGCCGCACGTCCACGGCGTGCCCTGCCCGGCCGATCGGCAGCAGTTGCTGCGTCATGTGGGCGTCGCCGCGCCCGAATGCTGCCAGGACGGCGTTCCCCCCGGCCCGCGCGGCGGCCACCAGGCGCGGCGTGCGGATCTCCGTCCGCCCGATGACCGGCGTGGACGCATCCGCCGCCACGCCCTCCACGAACGGCGGTCCCTCGCGCGTCTGGCTCCTGGACAGGATCAACTGCCACGTCTCCATGTACCGTACCGAGCGCGTTCGGTACATACTGGCGAGGCCAGGGCTGACGTTCGCCACGCGCGGGGCCACCAGCAGCCGGTCGAGCAGGCCGAAACCGCCAGGCCGGGCGTGGCGCGGCAGCGTCATCAGCACCAGGACGTGCGTGCAACCGTCGTCGAGGGCCGCGTGGACCGGCACCGGCTGGGTGATGGCGGCGTCCCAGAAGCGCATCCCCCGATAGCTGACCGGCGCGCCGCCCACGACGGGCATCCGCGAACTGGCATGCAGCGCGCCCAGCAGATCGTCCACGTCCGCGAAGTCCGTGAAACGGTCGGCTTCGACAATGGCGTGCGGGCCGTCCGTCCCCGTGGCCGCCACCACGTCCACGTGCGAGGCCAGCACCACCAGCGGCACGCCCGAAGCCTGGAACGCCTCGAAGTCGAGCGGCAGTTGCTGGCTGAGCACATGATCGAACAGGCGGTCCAGGTTGACGATGGCCCGCCGCCGCAGCGCGTGCAGCGGGTTGATGTACTGGCGCGTATTCACCACCTCGTAGTAGAGGCGCGCGCCGACACGAGCCTGCCCGGCCAGGAAGTACGCCCCCGCGCACGCCCCGGCCGACGAGCCGTAGACCACGTCGAAGGCGTCGCGCAGGCCGAGCGCTTCCAGGCCAGCCACCATGCCGCCCGAGACGACGCCCCGCATCGCGCCGCCCTCGACCACCAGCGCGATGCGATGTCCGTCCGTCCGCCGCCCCGGCCGGCTCCCACTGCGTGCCCGTTCGAGGAGCGCCGTCACCACCGGATGCGGTTCGGCCTCGTGCTCGTGCTCGGGGGCGATCTGCCACCCGAGGCGCAGCCGTTCTCTCACCACGGTCAACCCCACCCACTCAGAGATCGAAAGTCGATGCTGGGTCACTCCCCACGTTCAGCGTACCGCACCGCGACCGACCGGCGGGAGGTTCGTTCGATCTTCTGGTGAGTTAGTCTCGCAACACTGCGCCCCAGTAGTCCATCACATTGAACGTGATGGGCTGTCATCCCGACCGCAGCGAGGCACGAGCACCACACCTCGTCATCCCGACCCCATTCGGCAAGCTCAGGGCAAGCTACGCGAGGCACGAGCGAAGGGATCTGCCCCTTCTGTGGCCTGGAGGAAGATCCCTCGACTCCACTCGCAGGCTCGTTCCGCTCGGGATGACTGGGTAGACAGTCAGGGCGATTGCATGTTCATTGGTGTCCCCGAAGCATCATGGAACGGGCGGTCGGGGACTGAAGTCCCCGCCTACAGTCATGCAGTCGCTGCGCGACGGCCGTCGGGAACGGCCGGCACTGGTGCGACTGGCGCGTCGCGCAGCGACTGCAGGATGGGAGGCGGGGCTTTCAAGCCCCGACGCGGCGGCACGACGACATCAACATGCAATCGCCCTGGGTAGACAGTCGCAAGCCTTGCTCTGAGCCTGCCGAATGGGTCACTTTGCTCGGGATAACGGGTACGACCATCCACGTCATCATGGTCAATCGCTGGACCAAGGAAGGCCACCGGGGATGCGGACCTTGTCTGATCGAAGCGTGCGGACGCCCTGACGATGCGACGGTTCGCCTGGAGACTCGCCCTGATCCTGGTGCTGCTGGTCAGCGTGCTGGCCGCGCCGGTCGGGGTCAAGGCGTTCAACCGCGCCTGCGACGGCTCCCTGGAGGGCCTGCGCTACCTCTCCGGCGTCCGCGAGCAGTTGCAGACTGCTACCGCACCGCCGCCCACCCCATCCGTGCCCCCGACGGCCACGCCTCAGCCGCCGACTGCCACCCCGACCCGCCAGCCGACGCTGCCGCCGGCCGCCCAGGTATCGATTACGCCAACGCCGACGCCGCGGCCGACGGCAACGCCAACCCTGACGCCCACGCCCATCCCGACGCCGGCCGGCCCGACGCTCGGGCAGCGCGCCCTGGAGCAGGCCGGCCTCGCCGGCGACACGGCCCTCGGTCTGCTGGTCTGGGTCAAGCAGAGCGACGCCGTCGCCTACCCGCTCCACATCGTGACGGCCCACGCGCTGGACGCCGCACGCTGCCCCGAAGACGCCGTCCGACTCCAGTGGCTCAAGGCCGGCCTGCACGCCTCGCGGGCCGGCCAGCCCGAGCAGGTCGCCTCGGCGCTCGTCGCCCGGGCCAACACCCCCGAGCAACTGACCGATCTGCGCCGAGTCGTCCGGATCTGGACAGAGCGCGCCTGGGACAACGAGCCGCTCAGACAGGTGCTGGCAGCCCTCGACGCCCGCGCCTGACGTTGCAGCAGCCTACGGAATCACAATCTCGCCGTAGCTGTTCGGTATGAGTTGCTCCACTGCCTCCAGGACAAGGGCGATATTTCGCTGGATGCGGGGCCAACTCGTCGTGGTCAGGACGAGAATAGAGAGCCGGCGTGATGCGAGATTCTGCTGATACCGTAGGTTCCGATCCGTAGTGAGAAGTAACTCAAACCCGGCGCGCTCTGCCCTATCAAGCAGGTCGCCGTTCACCAAGTAGGACCGGCCACGCTCGTAAGCGGTCTCAACGACATGTTCTCGCAAGTGTCGGCGCAGCGGGACTGGTGTGCCCTGGTCGAAGAGGATATACATTCAGGCGGAGCGTAGAGCACTTTGGGCCGCGTGATCGAGGACGAGCCGGGCCTGCTCAATGGATACCCCGGGGAACCACTCGACAAAGTCGGCGATGGACGCCCCGTCCTCCAGGTTTTCGAACAGGGCCGCCAGCGGCACACGTGTGCCCCGAAACACCCAGGCGCCGCTCAGGCGCCCGGGTTCGCGTTCGACGGCATCGCAGCTTGCCCAGTCGAGCATGCCCGAAATCCTCCCGGATCTACCGGTAGTTGTTGAACTGGAGCGGCACCACGTAGTCCTGCTCCCGGAGCAGCTTCATGGCCGCCTGCAGCATGTCCTTCGAGCTGCCGGAGACGCGCACCGCATCGCCCTGGATCTGTGCCTTCAGCTTCGGGAACTTGTCGCGCATCAGCTTGCCGATCGTCCTGCCAAGCTCGGCGTCGATCCCCTGGCGCAGCTTCGCCGACTGACGGACCGTCCCCTTCTGGGCCGGCTCGATCTTCCCGAAGTCGAAGACCTTGGTTGAGAAGCCGCGTTTCGCCGACCGCTCGATCAGGATGTCCCGCACGGCCTTCAGCGTAAACTCGGTGTCGCAGGCCAGCACCACGCTGTCCTTCTCCAGCGTGACGGTGCTGCCCGTATTCTTGAGGTCGAACCGCGTGGTGATCTCCCGCGAAACCTGATCGACGGCGTTGACCATCTCCTGACGGTCGATCTGCGAGACCACGTCAAAGCTGCTGTCGGAAGCCATCCATACCCCTCAGGTCAAGGCAGGCGCGTACGAGACAGCGGTCAGAAGCGGATGGCCTGTCCCGATGCCAGGCGCCTGCCCAGGTGTTCTTCAAACTCTACACAGGGCATGAGCATTGCTGCACACCGCGCGGCTCCGCACGAGGGTCCGCGCACCGTCGCTGCTCTCCAGCCCGGATCCCGTCAGCGGGAGGATACCGGCCAGCCGCTCGCCACGCGGATCGATGCGTTCGCACTGCCGCTACCGTGCCCCAGGGTACTCCACCGGCGGGTGCTTCAGCAGCTCCGCCTCGATCAGGTCGCTCCCCAGCCCCGGCCGATCCGTCACCTGGAGATGCCCGTCCTCGATCGTGAACGGGTGCGTCATCAGGTCGTCGCGCCAGGGCGCATCGTCGACGTCGATCTCGAGGACGTAGAAGTTCGGGGCCGTCGCCGCCACCGCCGCCGAGACCAGCGTCGTGATCGGGCTGTGGCAGTTGTGGAACGAGAGCAGCACATCATACGTGTGCGACTGATCCGCGATCTTCTTGCCCATCGTGATGCCGTTCCAGGCCAGGTCCGGCATGATGATGTCCTGGGCGTACTGCTCCAGGTACGGTCGGAAGCCCTGCGTCCCGAAGATGCTCTCGCCGTGGCAGATCGTCGTGGTGGTGGACTCGCGGACCGTCCGGAGGGCTTTCGGATCGAAGCTCTCCGTCTCCAGCCACATCAGGTTGTACGGCTCCAGCGCCCGCGCCAGCTTGATCGCCCCACCCAGCTTGAAGCGGAACGCCACGTCCAGGCCGATGTCCACGTCCGGCCCCAGCACCTCGCGGAACGTCCCGACGATCAGTTCGGCGTTGCGGAGGGTCGGACCGGCGATATCGCCGGCCGCGTGCCCACGCGCCACGCCGCCCGGGATCGCATCCGGCCGATCCTTCAGCGGGAACAGGTTCGTCTTGAGGGCCGTGTACCCCCTCTCACGGACCTCGTGGGCCAGCGCCCGCAGATCGTCCGTCGTCTCGACCTTCGGCACCCCCAGCCGCGCCGCCCGCTCGCCACGCGTCGAGCCGCAGTGCGACCAGTACAGCCGCAGCTCGTCGCGCATCCTCCCGCCGAGCAACTGCCAGACCGGCGCATTCAGCACCTTGCCCCGAATGTCCCAGAGCGCCGAGTCGATGCCGGCCATCCCCTTGAACGCGATGCCACCCGTGTGCCGAATCGACGCCGCGTACAGCTCCCACCAGATCCGCTCGACCTGCATCGGATCCTGCCCGACGATGAACTCGCCGAGCCGTGCCACCATCGCCGTGACCGGCCCCGGCGAGCCCCAGTCCGTGCAGTCGCCCCAGCCGACGACGCCGTCGTCGTTCGTCTCGATCTTGACAAAGGTCCACGGGCGGAACCCCCCATCCACGATGAAGGTCCGCACGCTGGTGATCTTCAGGGCCATGGCGCCTCCGGGGCGAGTTCAGAGTTGTCAGTCATCAGTTATCAGAAGTTGTCGCCCATTCGCGCCAACAGCAAGTTCGGTATCCTGGCGCAGAACAGGGTCAGCATCGTGGTCGACCACTGACAACTGACAACTGTGAACTCGTCCGGAGGCTCCCCCATGGTCGCAGCCCGACGCATCGGCATGATCACCCCGTCCTCGAACACGATGGTCGAGCCGCTCACCAGCGCCATGACAGCCGGCCTCCTCGACGACCTCTCCGTCCACTACGCCCGCATCCCCGTGACGCGCATCGCGCTGGATCAGGGCAGCCTCGACCAGTTCGAGCGCGAGGCGATGCTCTCGGCCGCCCGCCTCCTGGCCGACGCAAAGGTTGACGTGATCTGCTGGAACGGCACCTCCGGCGCCTGGAAGGGCGTCGAGGCGGATCGCGCCCTCTGCGCCGCCATCACCGAGGAGACTGGCATCCCCGCCACCACCGGCACCCTGGCCCAGTTCGAGGCGTTCCGCGCGCACGGCATCACGCAATACGCTATGGCCGTGCCCTACACCAGGGATGTCCACGACGCCATCGTGCGGGTGTACGGCGACGCCGGCTTCGCCTGTGTGAACAGCGCGTATCTGGGCATCAGCACCAACTTCGCGTTTGCCGAGGTCGGCCTGGACACCCTGCACGACCTGGCCCTGCAAGCGGATCACCCGGACGCCGAGGCCGTCGTCGTGATCTGCACCAACCTGGCAGCCGCCCGCGTCGTCGAAGCGCTGGAGCAGCGGCTCGGCAAGCCCGTCCACGACTCGCTGGTCATCTCGCTGTGGCATCCGCTGCGGATGCTCGGGTGGGACCGCCCCATCCCCGGCTGGGGCCGCCTCCTCGCCGAGTTCGCCTAAGCGCCCTCCGGGGCGGCCTCCTCGGGCGTGACGGCCTCGTCGGGCGGGGCGGCCGCCCGCACGTCGAGCGCCGGCAGCCGCGTGCTGGCCAGCCCGATGGTCAGCACCACGCCACCCACCAGCACCAGCGCTTCCGTCACCCCAATGCCGTCCGCAAGCTCACCCAGCGCCACCAGCGGCAGGACGCTCGCCACGTTCCCCAGCACCATCTGCACCGCGAACAGCCGCCCACGCACCTCCGGCAACGCCCGTTCCTGGATCAGCGTCTGCGACGGCACGATGATCGCCACGAACGCGAACCCGGCCACCACCGCCAGGGCCACAATCGCGCCGATCAGCGACCACCAGACCGCCGTCCCGACCACCGCGGACGCCGCCCCGGCCAGCCAGCCGAGCCGCGCCCAGGCTGGCGGCGCCAGCGCCATCAGGCCCAGCGCCGCCCCCAGCGTCATCATCGCCGCCTCGATGAGCCGCCGCCGATCCAGCAGCTCGCCCCAGCGCGTCAGCAGCAGCGACCCGAGCACCGTCCCCAGGCCGGCCGGCGCCAGCACGAAAACGCTGTCCTCCGCGCGGACCCCCAGTTGCCGCACCACGAACGTCGGCGCGAGCGTGGCCACCACCAGCGCCAGCGTCGAGCCGACCGTCCACTGCACCACGCCCCAGGCGATGGCGCGGTCCGTCCGCACGTACCGCAGCACGAACCGGATCTCGCCCCACAGCTCCCCGAACCCGAGGACGCCCTCCTCCAGCCGGTTGCGCGTGCTCGGCAGCGGCCAGAGCAGCAGCGCCGAGACGATCAGCGCCACGCCGACCACCGTAAAGAGGCCCGTCACCCCCACGACGTTGACCAGCAGCGGCCCCAGCAGCACCAGCCCGCCCAGCTGCGACCCCGTGAACGTGATGTGGAACAGCGAGTTCGCCTGCAGCAGTTGGCCGCGCCCGGCCACCACCGGCAGCATCGCCACCTCGGCCGGCGCGAAGAACTGGGTGAACGTCGAGAACAGCACGTTTACCGCGAACAGCAGCCAGAGCCAGTCAGGGATCAGGATGTAGACCGGCATCAGCGCCGCGCGCAGCAGGTTCGTCCCGATCAGCACCAGCCGCTTGTCGCGTCGGTCCACGTAGGCGCCGGCCACCAGCCCCATGATGACCGACGGCAGCACCACCGTCAGCACCACCACGCTCATGTGCGTGGCCGAGCCGGAGGTCTTCTGCACCAGGACCATCAACCCGTAGTTGACGGCATTGTGGGCCGTCTGCCCGACCGCCTGCGCCGCCCAGAGCAGCAGGAAGTCGCCGTTCTTCCAGACCGACGCTGGCCCGGCTACCTCTCCAGCCACGGGTTACCGACTACTCCGGCGACCGCTGCCCAGGCGTAGCCCCTCGCCCCCCGCCCGCTGCGCAGCCGATATTCGCGCCGCGCAGCGGGTGGGGAGTGAGGGGCACACCGGTGGGCGGGCTGGTGAGGGGCATCACTCATGCGCGCCGGCATTTGAGGCTGGCTCGCTCGCCTCGGCCGGCTCGACGACCTCGGGGGCCGGCCCGCCGAACCCGCTCAGGTCCAGCGGCGTCTCTTCGACCCGGCTCACGAACCGCTCGATGCGCCGCTCCAGCAGGCTCCGCGCCAGCATGATCCGCCGATTGCACCCCACGCACCGCAGCCCGATGTCCGCCCCGAGCCGCACCACCTCGAAGTCGGTGCTCCCACACGGATGATCCTTGCGGAGCCGCAGCACGTCGCCAAGCTCAAGGCGCATGGGCAACTGTGGCATGCCCCACCTCCCTGCCAGACGCGCCGAGCGTCTCCCCACCAGCCGCGCCCGCGGCCTCGCGGCTCGCGCGGACCTCCCCGCGCGCCGCCTCCAGCCGATCCCGCAACCCCAGCGCCGCCTCGCGGGCCGCCTGCTGCCAGTCGTCGCCCTTGCTGGCGTAGGTCACCCCGCGCGAGGCGTTCACCACGATGCCGGCCCCGCGCGCATCGAGGCCGGCGTTCACGGCTGCCCAGACGTCTCCCTGCTGCGCCCCGATGCCCGGCACCAGGAACGGCAGGTCCGGCGCCACCGCCCGAATCTCGGCAAGCTGCGCGGGATACGTCGCCCCGGTCACCAGCCCGAGCTGCCCGGCCGCCCCCGAGCGGTCCAGCTCCGACATCTGCCGCGCGATCAGCTCGTAGAGCGGCGCGCTGCCACCTTCGGCCGGCACTGGCAGATCCTGGTACGTCCCCGACCCGGGATTCGAGGTCTTGCACAGCACGAAGATGCCCCGGTCACGGTAGGCGAGGAACGGCTCCAGCGTGTCCGGCCCCAGCAGCGGGCTGACCGTGACCACGTCGAAGCCCCAGACCTCGTAGAGCGCGCGCGCGTACGCCACCGCCGTGCTGCCGATGTCGCCGCGCTTCGCATCCCCGACGCTGACCACGTCCTTCGGCAGGCCGGCCAGCGTCCGCTGCAAGCCGACGTATCCATCCAGCCCCAGCGCCTCGAAAAACGCCAGATTCGGCTTGTAGGCGCAGACCAGGTCCGCCGTCGCCTCGACGATCCCCAGGCAGAACCTCTCGATCCAGCCGTCCTGCCCCACCAGGCTCGGCGGCGCGAGGGACGGGTCTACATCCAGCCCCACACACAGCACCGAGCCCTGGCGCGCGGTCGCCTCAGCGAGCTTCTCTCGGAACATCTTGCTCCCGCCGGCCGCGCCGGCCCCGTCGAACCGTGTTGGAAGATGCATCCCCGTGCCGGGCGCGGACAACCGAGGCAGTCGGCTGATCCCGGTGCAGGCGGGGGGCGGTCAAGGCCTGGCTGGCTCGACCATGGCCGCGTCGCGGGCACACACGCCCGGACATCGGCGATGACCATTCATGGTATCACAGCCCGAGCCGCCGGCTGTCGATCACCCTCCGGACACGCAGGGCAATTGCCTGTTCATTGGTGCTCCCGAAACGCCAATACACGAGAGTGGTCGGGCTTTATGAAGATTGACGAAATAACCGCGTATTCCGTCCGTCACTCCGGAGGCCCTCACCCCCCGACCCCCTCTCCCTGTGCGCAGGAGAGGGGGAGCAACGACCGTCTCGTGCGTCTCCCCCTCTCCCGCGCACAGGGAGAGGGGGCCGGGGGGTGAGGGCCTCCCGCGGCCGGGGGGTGAGAGCCTTTACCACAGGAAACAATGAATCTTCATCAAGCCCCGACGACGCTGCACGACGACACCATCAGGCAATCGCCCTGTCCGGATACGCGGCACGCAGGCTGCTCTGAGGCCCCAGCGTTCAGCATTCCTCAGGTCAGCTTCGCCACACCACTGGAGACACACGATGGAGCGCTCCCGGCTGCGAGACGTTGTGATGGACTGCGCCAGACCCTCTGCCCTCGCCGCCTTCTGGGCCGCGGCGCTCAGCTACCGCATCTGCCCGTACGACGACGCCGAGATCGCACGGCTGAAGGCCGCCGGCATCCACGACATCGCCGACGATCCCGAGGTGGCCATCGAGTCGCCCGATGGTGGTCCGCGCGTCTGGTTCGTGCTGGTCGCCGAGCCGAAAACGGTCAAGAACCGCGTGCACCTCGACATCAACCTGCGCCCCGGCGAGACGCTCAACTGGCTGGTGAGCCTCGGCGCGACGATCCTGACCCCGGCCTTCACGACGCCCCGCCAGCGCTGGACCGTCCTCGCCGACCCCGAAGGCAACGAGTTCTGCGCCTTCACCCCCGACGCCTGACCACCGTTCCCAGTGCTTCGCCATCCCCCAGTGCTTCGCCATCCTGGATGTAACGGGCTTGTCATCCCGACCGCGGCGAGGAACGAGCGGAGTGGAGGGATCTTCCTCGTCTCCCGTCATCCTGAGCGGCGCGAGCCTGCGCCCGCCACCTGTCATCCTGAGCGGCGCGAGCTTGCGCCCGCCACCTGTCATCCTGAGCGGCGCGAGCTTGCGAGCACAGCGAAGGACCTCACCCGCTGACGCGACACCATCAGTGACCTGTCACACCGTTCAGGACGAGGGGCCGCGCGGCGACGATCCGCCCTTCGACTCCGGCCCACATCGGTACCTCGCCCACCAGATCGACGGTCATCACCCCGGCGGCGGCATGAGGCGCGTCGGCGCGGCCCCGGTCACGTCAGCACACCGCAGGCGCCGCCTGGTCACATCCCTCGCCGCCCCGGGGCCGCCCGCCACCCCGAATCCGAACACAAGAAAGCCCCCTCTCCGCACTCGGAGCGAGGGCCTTCAAGATGCAATACGGCTCCCCCTCTCCCGCGCACAGGGAGAGGGGGTCGGGGGGTGAGGGCCTCGGTTCGTCGGGGGGTGAGGGCCTCGGTTCGTCGGGGGGTGAGGGCCGCCCCCGGGGTCGGGGGGTGAGGGCCGACCTCTGCCCTACTCCGCCGCCAGCCCCAGCGCCACCCGCTCCGGCGTCAGCGGCATCGTCGTCAGCCGCAGGCCAGACGCATCCTCCAGCGCGTTCGCCATCGCCGCCAGCGCCGGCACGATCGGCGGCTCGCCCACGCCGCGCGCCCCGAACGGACCCGCCGGCGCCGGCACCTCGATGATGATCGTCTCGATGTTCGGCACGTCCGCCGCCGTCAGCTTGCGGTAGTCCAGCAGGCTCGGGTTCATCAGCCGGCCCTGCTCGTTGTACATCAAGCCTTCCGTCAGCGCGAACCCGAGGCTCTGCACCGAGCCGCCTTGAATCTGCCCCTCAGCGCCCAGCGGGTTGAGCAGCTTGCCCACATCCTGCGCGCAGATAAAGTCCGTCAGGGTGATCTGGCCCGTGTCCGGGTCCACCTCGATGCGCGCCAGCTGCGCCGCGAACGCCGGCGCCTGCACCGCGAAGCCCATCGAGCTTGTGCCGTAGACCGGCGGCACCCGAGACTGGAACGTGTTCCCCTTCTTGCCGATCGCCGCCAGCGTGATCGACTTCCCAGGCACGCCCTGGACCACCACCTCGTTGTTCACGATGTCGAGGTCCTCGACCGCCGCCTCAAGCTCGCTCGACGCGATGTCCAGCGTCTGCCGGCGCGCATCGTGGGCCGCCTCGATCACCGCCGCGCCCACCGTGTACGTCGTCTTCGAGCCAGCGCTGATGCCCGTCAGCGGGGCCGTGTCCGTGTCCCCTGTGACGATCTTCACCCGCTCGATATCCACGCCGTACGCCTCGGCCGCGATCAGCGCCAGGCCCAGGTTCGTCCCCGCGATGTCCACCGATCCCGTGATCACCGTCAGCGTGCCGTCCGGGTTCAGCCGGATCGAGGCGCTCGTCGGTTGGATGCCCGGCACCCAGCCGCCCATCGCGATGCCCGTCCCGCGCAGCACCCCGTCCCGCTGGCCGCTCTCACGCCAGGCATCGCGCTCCTGCCAGTACGGGTGCGCCTCGAGCGCCTCCAGGCACTCGCGCGCGCCGTTCACCTGCCACGGCTGGCCGTGCGCCATCAAGTCGCCGCCGCGCTGGCAGTGCTTGATCTTGTACTCGGCCGGGTCCAACCCCAGGTGCCGCGCGATCTGGTCCATGTGCGAGTCGATGACGAACGCCGTCTGCGGGGCCATCGGGGCGCGGTACGCCGCGATGCTCGGCTTGTGCGTCAGCACCTCGTAGCCCGTCACCTGGAAGTTCGGCCACTGGTACACCGACGCCAGGAAGACGCCGCTCATCGTCAGCACCGCGCCCGAATACGCGCCCGCCTCGATGATCGTCTCGCCTTCCAGCGCCAGCGGCGTGCCGTCCTTTTTGACGCCCGTCCGCAGCTTGATCGTCACGCTCGGAGCCGGCATCCCGGCCTCGAGCTCCTCGCGCCGCGTCATCATGTACTTGACCGGCCGGCCCGTCGCCCGGGACAGCAGCACCGTGATCGGCTCGGTCAGCGCGCGGATCTTCGCCCCAAAGCCGCCGCCGCACTCCAGCGGCACCACCTTGATGCTCGCCTCGGGGATCTTCAGCACGTCCGCGATCTCAGACCGCGTGTTGAACGAGCCCTGCGTGCTCGCCCAGACCGTCATCGTGCCCGTCGCGCGGTTGTAGTCCGCCACCGCGCCGTGCGCCTCGATGTACCCCTGGTGCACCATCGGCACGTGGTACGTCTTCTCAAGAATGTAGTCGCTCTCGGCGAACGCCCTCTTGACGTCCCCCCGCCCCAGGTTCGACTTCTGGGCCACGTTCGGGGCGTTCTCGGCGGCCTCGCTCTCCGTCGGCGCGATGCCCGAGTGGGCCAGCGCCTCGGACGTGTCCGCCTCCGTGCCCTCGTCCGCCACGCGCGGCGCATCCGGGCGCATCGACTTGATCGGGTCGATGGCGGCCGGCAGCACCTCGTAAACCACCTCGATCAGGTCGAGCGCCTCATCCGCGATCGCCAGCTCGTCGGCCGCCACCGCCGCCACCGGCTGCCCCGCGAAGACCGCCCGGTCAATCGCCATGATCGCGTGGCCGCGCGTCTTCGCCCCGTGCTCCAGCTCCGGGATGTCAGAGGCCGTCAGCACCGCGCGCACGCCCGGCAGGGCCTTCGCCTTGCTCGTGTCGATGCTCTTGATCCTGGCATGCGCGTGCGGGCTTCGCAGCAGCCTCGCATGCAGCATCCCCGGCAGCTGGAGATCCGCCACGTACTGGGTCTTGCCAGCCACCTTCTCCGGCGCGTCCGGGCGCGGGATCCGGATGCCGATGCCCCGCACATCGCGCGAGGTCTTCATGACCGTTGCCATCGCTCAGGCCCCCTTGCCAGCGCCACCACTCGACGCGCCGGCCGTCTCAGCAGCCGCCTCGGAGATCGCCGCCACCATCTTCGTGTAGCCCGTGCAGCGGCAGAGGTTCCCGGCGATGCCCAGCCGGATCTCGTCCGTGGTCGGGGCCGGGTTCGCCTCGATCAGCGCCGCCGCCGACATGATCATGCCCGGAATGCAGAAGCCACACTGCGGGACGCCGTGCTTCACGAACGCCGCCTGAACCGGGTGGAGCGCGCCGTCCTCAGACGCCAGCCCTTCCACCGTGCGGACGTTCCGGCCGCGCACCTGCATCGCCAGCACCAGGCAGCTTGCCACCGGCTTGCCGTCCAGGTGGACCGTGCACGCGCCACAGTCGCCCGTGCCGCACCCTTCCTTCGCGCCGGTCAGGCCGGCATTCTCGCGGAGCGCCTCCAGCAGCGTCTGATACGGCTGAACCAGCAGCTCGGTCTCCTCGCCGTTGATCGTGCAGGACAAAACCATCTTCGGCATGGCTTAGTGCGCTCCATTCCGGCTGGCCGCGCGGCCCGTGGCGCGGTCGTACGCCGTCTGCAAGGTGCGGCGCGTCAAGACCTTCACAAGGTGGCGGCGGTACTCCGCCGAGCCGCGCTGATCCGAGATCGGGCTGGCCGAGCCGACAGCCGCCTCAGCCGCCTCCACGATCAGCTCCGGCGTGACCTGCTGGCCCTCCAGCTTCGCCTCGGCCGCCGTCGCCCGCACGATCACCGGGGCCACCGCCCCCAGCGCGATGCGCGCCTTCGTGCAGCGCCCGTCCCGAATCGTCAACTGCGAGGCCACGCCCACCACCGCGATGTCGAGCTCGCGGCGCGGCGTGTGGCGGACGTAGGTGCCGCCGCTGCCAGCGCCCGGGTTCGGCACCACCAGCTCGACGAGGATCTCGCCGTGCTCCAGGGCCGTGCGGCGCACGCCCTTGAAGAAGTCGACCATGGGGAGCAGTCGGCGGCCGTTCGGCCCGTCGATGACCGCGACGGCATCCATCGCCACCAGCCCCGGCGACACGTCTGCAGACGGAGCAGCGTTGCAGACGTTCCCGCCAACGGTCGCCAGGTTACGCACCTGGTGCGACCCGATCACACCCGCGCCCTCGACCACCGCCGCGAACGCCGGCCCGGGGATCGACGACAGCTCGAGGTCGCGCGCCGCGACGCCCGCCCCGATGTGCAGGGCGCCGTCGCCGTCCACCTCGAGTCGCTTCAGTTCGGCCACCCCGCTCAGATCGACCACGGTGGTCGGCTTGATCAGCCCGTTCTTCATCTGGGGCAGCAGATCGGTGCCGCCCGCGACGACCTTGATGTCACCATTGCCGCTGCTGAGGACGGCAAGGCACTCCGCTAGGGTACTTGGAAGCTCCAGCCCGAATCTTCGCACGCGATGTCCCCTCCAGGTTCCGGTGGGCTTGTCTGAGTTGTACTAGGACATTTGAGGATGTTGCTACTGCCCCCGTTGGCAGCAGGCCAGCCCTGGGCTGGCGGCGGGGCGCGCCAACAACTGGGCGCTCCTGGACGTAGCTGCTCTATCCATTCAGTGGCTACATGGTAGCCACCCGGCCGTCGGCTTTTCGACCAGCCCGCATGCGTCCCCAGGGCGGCTGCCTGATGATCTCGTCGTGCAGCCCCGTCGGGGGTTGAAACCCCCGACTGCTCGCTTGACGGCGTTGCGGGAACACCCATGAACATGCACGTGCCCTGCACACGTCCCGCGCGCCGGGGCCGTCGCCTACGGCCTGTCTACGGATTGAAGCTCGGCTCCTGGCCCGGGCGGTGGATCAGCACCTCGCTGGTCAGCGCTGCCGCTGCCGCGCTGACGCCCCCGTCCATCGCCGCCGTGAGCACGCCCACCGAGTCCAGCAGGCCCGCGTCCCACGGATCGACCCACCGATCCTTCCAGGCGTCGTACGTCTGATCCGGCGCGCGCTGCATTCCGAGCGCCACGATGGCGTTGGCGTCCAGGCCGGCGTTGTCGGCGATGGCCCGCATCGGCTCGCGGAGGGCGGCCGCCAGCGCGCGCCAGCCAACCGCCTCGTCGTCGCGGCGGCCCGTCACCTGCGCCTCGATGGCGGCGGCACAGGCCAGGAACGCGGCCCCGCCCCCGGGCACGACGCCATCACGCAGGGCCGAGCGCGCCATCGTCACAGCGGACTCGACGCGCAGTTTGAGATCGTCGCGGGCGGCCTCGGAAGGCGCGCCGACCACGATCATCGCGCTCGAGCCCGACAGCTTGCCGATCCGCTCCTGGAGCTTCTTGCGGAGCCACTCATCGTCCTTGACGGTGGCAAGCTCGGCCCGCAGCTGCCCGACGCGCGTCCGGATCGCGTCGCGGTCACTCAGGCCGCCCAGCACCCCGAACGAGCGGGGCCGCGCCCAGGCCTGCCGCGCCTTGCCAAGATCGGCCAGGGTGGCCGTCGCGATGGTGTCACCCAGTTGGAAATGGAACGCCCGACCGCCCGTGCTGACGGCCAGATCGTCCAGGATGCCGATGCGCTGGTCCCCGTGCGACGGCGTCTTCACGGCGACGCTCTCCAGGATGCCGCGCTGCCGGTTGACGATCAGCAGCGAGAGTGCCGCCTGGCTGATCTCAGGGGCGACCACCAGCAACGCCCGCTCGCCGGCCTGGGCGCAGAGGTCGAGGATCGGCGTTAGCTCCTCCGGTTGCTCGATGGCGGCATCGGTGATCAGCACGCGCGGATCGAGCAGCCGGACGACCGCTTCCTGTCCGCGCAGGAACGACGGCGAGTGCCAGCCCTCGTCCCAATGGATGCCTTCGAGGTACTGGTACTCCGTGTCGAAGCCGTTGGCGTTCTCGACCAGGATCGCGCCGTCCTCGCCGACCCCTTCCACGACCTCGCCGATGGTCTCGGCGATCTTCTCATCGCGCACGACGCCGAGGACGATCCGCGCGATCTCCTCCGGCAGATCGATGGGGCGGGCCTGGGCCGCAAGCTCCGCGCGCGCCACGGCCATCGCCTGCTCGACGCCGCGCCGCACCCCGACCGGGCTGGCCCCCGCCGCGATGACCCGCACCGCCTCGGCCATCAAGCGCGTGGCGATCACGGCGGCCGTGGTCGCCCCATCCCCGACGTTCATGTGGACGCGCCACGCCAGGTGCCGCACGATCATCGCGCCGATGCTCTCGAACGGGTCCGACAGCTCGATGGTCCGCCGGGCGATCGTCGCGCCGCTGTCGAGGATCTCGGGGTTGCCGTTGAGCAGCGAGGCGACGGCCACCGTCCGGGCGACGGGACCGAGAGTCGGCCGGAGCAGATTCGTCATCTGTTCCATGCCGCGCAGGAGTGTGGCGCGTGCGGCCTCGCCGTGCAGCATGGCGGTGGGCTGGGCGCGCTTCGGACGGGGCAACGTCGCCTCCAGAGAGTCACGCGGGATCGCGTCGGGAGTGTACGGGACGACGGCCCGGCCATCAACATTCGGGGCGCTGTGGGGCAACGGTGCGGGACAACAAGGCGGCAAGATTCGAGCATCGGCCATGACCGCGGGCTCGTGAACGGCGCGTACAGACAGGGGCCGGACTAGCATTGCGTGCGCTCATCTGTTAAGCTGCGCGCAGCGTGCCTTCACAGTCCACGTTGTGAGGCGCGTCTCGGCGCACCTGCGACGACGGAGGGTTCCCAAGCACCAAGAACGCCCGCCCGTGCAACTTCCTCCGCACGAACCCGTTGGTATGGGTGGAGGAAGGTCTCCGCTTCTGTCAATGAGCGGCGTATAATGGCGCGCAACATCACAGACAGCGCGGTGTTGCGACCTCCTCGGTCCTGCCGCGGTTGACGGGGCGCCCTGTAGGGCGTGAGTGACGCGCCAGCCCGATGCTGCCTCCGCACTCATGGCGAGCAGCATCGAGCCCATCGAGCGGATGGTTCATCGTGCCATCCGTCAAGCACACATCCGGCAGCCCGGAGGGACAGCCGATGGCCCGTCCAGTGGCTCGCGAAGGGGCGAAGGAGAAGCTGCTTCTCCTGGCTCGTGAGCGAGGATTCGTTACGCTTGATGATGTCGTGCGGGTAGCGGTCGACGAGCCGGTCGATCTTGAAGAGCTTCGCGAGAGCCTGGAAGAAGCCGGGTTCGAGCTGATCGAAGACGAAGACGACGCCGCGAAACCGCTCGCCTGGGGCAGCGCTGTCGCCGCGACGACCACCGACCGTGCCGAGGAAGAGGAAGTCGTCGTCGGCGCGCACATCCTGAAGGCTGCTGCGCTCGAAGCCGAAGAGCTGATGCCGGACACGCCGGCCGCCATCTACCTGCGGGACATCAGCCGGGTGCCGCTGCTGACCGCCGAGGAAGAGGTCACCCTGGCGAAAGCGCTCGAAGCTGGCGACATCGCCAAGGGCAAGCTCGACGGCGGCCTGGTCCCGGCCGGCGACCTCGAAGCCGTCGAAGACGAGGCCCGCATCGGTGCTGAGGCCCGCCGCCGCCTGACCGAGTCAAATCTACGGCTGGTCGTGTCGGTGGCCCGCAAGTACATGGGGCGCGGTCTCCCGCTGCTGGATCTGATCCAGGAGGGGAACATCGGGCTCTCGCGGGCGGTCGAGAAGTACGACTACCGCAAGGGGTACCGCTTCTCAACTTACGCCTACTGGTGGATCAGGCAGGCCGTCACCCGCTCGATTGCCGATCAGGCCCGCACGATCCGCGTGCCGGTCCACATGATCGAGTTGATCGGCGATGTCTACAAGGTGTCGCGCGAGCTGCAGCAGGGGCTGGGCCGCGAGCCGGACGCCGAAGAGATCGCGAAGGCGATGAACACGACGGCCGAGAAGGTTCGTCAGATCCTCCGGGCCGCCAAGCAGCCGATCTCCCTCGAGACGCCCGTTGGCGAGGACGAGGGCAACACGATCTCGGACTTCATCGCCGACCGGGGGGCACGGGCGCCGTCCGACGCCGCCGACGAGGCGATGCTGAAGATCCAGGTCGAGAGCGCGCTTCAGGAGTTGAACCGCCGCGAGCAGCAAGTGCTTCGAATGCGGTTCGGCCTTGAGGACGGGCGCGACCGGACGCTCGGGGAGATCGGCGAAGAGCTGGGCGTCAGCCGCGAGCGGGTGCGCCAGATCGAGGCCGAAGCGCTGGCGAAGCTGCGGCACCCACGGCTGCGGAACCGCCTGCGGGAGTACATCGACGGGTAGAACCTCCGCTGCGCCCCTTGTGTCGTTCAAGACGGCCCCCGCGCTCGGCATGCTGAGCGCGGGGCAGGGGGATTGCATGTTGATGTCGTCGTGCGGCGGCGTCGGGGCTTGAAAGCCCCGCCTACGATCCTGCAGTCGCTGCGCGACGCGCCAGTCGCACCAGTGCCTGCCGTTCCCGGCGACCGTCGCGCAGCGACGGTGTGACTGTAGGCGGGGACTTCAGTCCCCGACCGCCCGTTCCATGATGCTTCGCGTACACCAATGCACATGCCATCGCCCTGGAGCGCGGGGGCCTTTCTGGTTGCCGGAGCGGACCGGTGCGGCAGGCTGATCTCGGCGCACACCTGTTCGGGATTGCCCCGGTGTGCCAGAATTGATCGTGCCCGCTGCGCCGCCGCAGACGCCCGCCCGGAGTACACCCACCAGCATGACTGCCTCGTCGCGCACGGCGCCCGCCCGCCCGGCCGAGACGGCTGCCCGCGAGCGGACGCGCCTCGACGTGCTGCTGGTGGCGCGCGGGCTGGCCGAATCCCGCGAAAAGGCCCAGGCGCTGATCGTGGCCGGGCTGGTGGCGGTGGACGGCAAGCCGGCCGGCAAGTCGGCTGAGCTGATCGGCCAGGCTGCCGAGGTGACCGTCGAGAAGGACGCCGGCTTCGTGAGCCGGGGCGGCGAGAAGCTCGACCATGCGCTGACGACGTTCGGACTGGCCGTGGACGACCTGGTCTGCCTGGACGCGGGCGCCAGCACCGGCGGCTTCACCGACGTGTTGCTGCGGCGCGGCGCGCGACGGGTCTACGCCGTGGATGTGGGCCACGGCCAGCTTGACTGGCGGCTGCGCTCCGATCCGCGCGTCGTCTCGATGGAGCGAACGAACATCCGGACGCTCGACAGCCTGCCGGAACCGGTCGACATCGCCGTGGCCGATGTCTCGTTCATCTCGTTGCGGCTGGCCCTGCCGACCATCGGCCGCCTGACGCGGCCCGGCGCGCCCATCGTGGCGCTGGTCAAGCCGCAGTTCGAGGCCGGCAAGGGGCAGGTGCCGCGCGGGGGCGTCGTGCGCGACCCGGCCCTGCACCGCCGCGTGCTGCTCGACCTCTGGGCCTGGACGCTGGCGAACAGCCTGACGCCGCGCGGCCTGACCCCCTCTCCGATCCGTGGACCGGCCGGCAACGTCGAGTTCCTGCTCTGGCTCCAGAACAGCCCGGTCGGCACGGCCACGGTCGGCAGCGTCCCCACCGCGCTCGACGCCGAGGCGACGGTGACTGCTGCGCTCGCCGGTGTGCCGGCGGCTCGGTGATCTGCTGCCGATGACGCACGTCGCTCTCGTTCATCAGCCGTACCGGCCCGAGACCGGCGAGATCGCCGCGCACGTCCGCACCCAGTTGGAGCAGAGGGGCGTCGAGACGGAGGTGCTCTCAGCGTTCGAACTGGATCCGGCAGACGCCGGCCGCTTCACCCTGGCCCTCACGTTCGGCGGCGACGGCACCACCCTCCGCACGGCCCGCTGGGCCGCCGAGGCGCACGTCCCGATTGTCCCCGTGGGCATGGGCACCCTCAGCTTCCTGGCCGAGCTTCACCCCGAAGAGGTCGAGGCCAGCCTCGATCCGTACCTCGCCGGCGAGTTCTGGCGCGACGAGCGGGCGATGCTTGCCGTCGGCGTGGACGGCCAGCGCGCCATCGCCCTCAACGACGTGGTGGTGGCGCGTGGGGCGCAACTGCGGGCCATCACCCTCGACTTCGACGTGCACGACCGCGAGGTCACCCGGTTCACGGCGGACGCCGTGGTGGTGGCGACGGCGACCGGCTCGACGGCCTACGCCCTCGCGGCCGGCGGTCCGGTCCTGGCTCCTGAGCTGGACAATCTGGTGGTGGTCCCGGTCGCGGGCCACCTCTCGGCGCTCCGGAGCCTGGTGCTGCCGCCCACCGCCGAGATGAGCCTGACGGTGGTCCGCACCCAGCCAGCCACCGTCTCGGCGGATGGGCAGGTCGATTTCGAGTTGCCGGTGGGCATGCCGGTCCGGATCAAGCTGGCGGAGCAGAAGACCGTCTTCGCCCGGCGCGGCGACCCGCGCGACTTCTACGCCCACCTGACGGCGCGGCTCCGGCGGTCGCCGCACGGCGTGCGGTAGCGGGGCGTCACCATGCTCACGCAGTTGACCATCCGCGACTTCGCCATCATCGACCGGCTGACCATCGAGTGGTCACACGGGCTGAACGTCGTCACCGGTGAGACCGGCGCGGGCAAGTCGATCATCATCGACGCGGTCGGGGCGCTGCTGGGCGGGCGGATTTCGCCAGACTTCGTGCGGAACGGCGCCAGCCGGGCCACCGTCGAAGGGGTGTTCGACCTTTCGAGCATCGAGGATCCCGCCGAGCTGAAGGCGGCCCTCGACGAGCACGGCCTGGAGATCGAGGACGGCGGCCTGATCCTGACCCGCGACATCGCTGGGGCCGGCGGGCGCGGCGTCTCGCGGGTCAACGGGCGAGCCGTGCCGACCGCCGTGCTCCAGCAGATCGGCGAGCACCTGATCGACATCCATGGGCAGAGCGAGCACCTCTCGCTGCTGCGTCCGCGCGAGCACCTGGAGCTGTTGGACCGCTACGCCGGCCTCGGCTCAGAGCGCGCGAAGATCGCCACCCTCGTAGCCGACCTCCGCGCACTCGACCGCGAGCAGCAACGCGTCCGCGACGAGGCCCGCGCCGCCCAGCGCGAGCAGGCGTTGCTCAAGCACGAGGTGGACGAGATCGACTCGGCCGGCCTGACGCCCGGCGAGGAGGACGAGCTGCTCGGCACGCGCGAGCGGCTGCGGAACGTCGAGCGGCTGCGGACGGCGGTGCTGTCAGCCTGGACGGCCCTCAGCGGCGACGACGAGCGCCCGGGCGCGCATGACCTCGTCGGGCAGGCGGCGGCGGCCTGCGGCGGCGTCAGCGGCTTCGACCCGGTCCTCGCGCAGCAGGCCGAGTCGCTGGATGCCCTCTCCGAGGGTCTGGATGACGCGGTGCGTGGGCTGCGGCGCTACCTGGACGACATCGAGGAAGATCCCGAGGCGCTCCAGGCCACGGAGGAGCGGCTGCTGACGCTGGCGGCCCTGAAACGCAAGTATGGCGACACCGTCGAGGAGATCCTGGCGTACGTCGAGAAGGCGCGCGGCCGGCTGGAGGCCGTCGAGCGACAGGATCAGATCCTGGCCGACCTCGAAGCGCGCCGCGAGGCGCTGCGCCAGGAGGCCGGCGCGCTGGCCGCCACCATCTCGCGCCGCCGCACCCTGGCAGCCAGCGAGCTGCAAAAGATCGTCGAGGGTGAGCTGGCGGACCTGAACATGCGCGGCACGCGGTTCGTGACCCGCATGGAGCACGCCGACGACCCGGCCGGCCTGCCCGTCAAGCACGATGGCCAGCCGCGCACGCTCGCCTACGACGCGACCGGCGTGGACCGCGTCGAGTTCCTGATCGCCCCGAACGCCGGCGAGACGCCGAAGGGGCTCGGGCGCATCGCCAGCGGCGGCGAGCTGGCGCGGGTCGGGCTGGCGCTCAAGACGGCCCTCTCGCGGGTGGACCGCCGTGCAACCCTGATTTTCGACGAGGTGGACACCGGCGTCGGCGGGCGCAGTGCGCCGGTCGTCGGCGAGAAGCTCTGGGGGCTGACCTCCGAGCATCAGGTGCTGTGCGTGACCCACATGCCCCAGGTGGCGGCCTACGCCGACGCGCACCTCGTGGTGGCGAAGGGGGCGGAGGGCGGCGCCAGCCGGGTGGCCGTGCGGACGCTCCCGCCCAACGAGCGCGTCGAGGAGCTGGCGCAGATGCTGGGGGGGCCGTTGGGCGGAACGGGCGCGCGCCGCAACGCCCGTGAGCTGCTGGACGGCGCGCGTGCCCGCAAGCGCGAGGCCAGCAAGCGCGGGTAACCGCCTCTCGCTTGTCAGGAAACAGTCAGACTCGGCTGCCGCAATCCCAGAATGGCGTCGGTATACTCCGAGTATGGCTACGCAGCAGTCCGTCCCTGCCCCTGGCCCGAACGCCACCCGTATCCTGGTGGTGGACGACGACGAGCTGACCCTCGACTTCGTGGAGCTGGGGCTGCGCTACGAGGGCTTCGAGGTGACGCGCGCCCTCGACGGCCACGAGGCGCTGCGGGTCGCCGAGCGCGAGCGTCCGCACCTGATTGTGCTCGACCTGAACCTGCCCTCGCTGGACGGCGTCGAGGTCTGCCAGCGCATCCGGGCGCAAGGCGACACGCCGATCATCATGCTGACGGCCCGCGCCGACGTAGACGAGCGGGTGGCCGGCCTCGAAGCGGGAGCTGACGACTATCTCCCCAAGCCGTTCAAGTTCAAGGAGCTGCTGGCGCGGATTCGGGCGGTCCTGCGGCGGCGGCTGGCGGCCGAGCAGAGCATCCTCCGTCACGGCGCCCTGACCCTCAACCGCGACACCCGCGAGGTCGAGCTGGACGGCCGGCCGGTCGCGCTGACCACCCGCGAGCTGGACCTGCTCGAAGCCCTGATGCTCCACCCCGGCACCGTGCTGCGCCGGGTGGCCCTGCTGCAGCGCGTCTGGGGCACCGACTTCCTGGGCGACGGCAACATGATCGAGGCGCACATCAGCGCGCTGCGCCAGAAACTCGACGACCGAGACCGCCGCCTGATCCGGACCGTGCGCGGCGTCGGGTACGCGCTCGGCAAGTGAACGGGCGGTCACTTGCCGCCGGGCTGCCCCGTGGTGGCGCGTTGCTGCGGCGGGCGCTTCGGCTGACAACCCCGCGCCGCTGGCCGATCCGCTGGTGGCTCCCGATCCTCAACGCCGCCATCGCCGGCGGCACCCTGCTGGCGCTGAGCGCGCTGCTGATCGGCCTGCTCGACGGTGGCTTACAGCGGCAACTGGCCGACTACCTCCGCAACCAGGCAACCCCGATCCTCGAACGCGAGCTGGGCGTCCGCCCGACCGTTCGACGGGGCGGACGGCCGTCCTTCAGCATCCGCACCGAGCCGGCCGGCAAGCCCGACCTTCCCGCCAAGCCGGACGCGCCGGGCAAGCGTGGCCCCCTCGATCCGCCCGACCCGCCGATTGACCCGCAGTTGCACATCCTGGCCGAGAACTTCGTCCGCGAGCTGGCCGGCCGTGACACCGGTATCGTGGTCTACGACACCCGTCGGCGGGTCGTGGCGGTCAGCAACCCGGGCGTCGGCGTCGAACGCTGGCCAAACGCGCCGCGCGACGTCCTGGACGGCGTCCTGGCCGGCCAGGAGGAGCAGCGCGTGCTGCGGCAGGGCTCGCGGCGCACCCTGGTGCTGCTGATACCGCTCCAGCAGACGGACGGCTCAATCCTTGGCGCGCTGGAGGTGGCGACCTCCCTGGAGTACACCGACGCTCTCCGGATGCAATTGACCCTCGTGCTGGGCGTCGGGACCGTGCTGACCGTGCTGGTGGTCGGCGGGATCTCCGTCTGGGTGGCGCGGCGGGCGCTCGGGCCGTTGGAGCAGGTGGTGCAGGTAACGCGGACCGTCGCCGCCGGCGACCTCGGGGCGCGCGTGCGGCTCACCCGCCAGGACGAGGTTGGCGAGCTGGCCTCGGCGTTCGACCAGATGGTGAGCCGGCTGGAAGCGGCCTTCGCGGCGCAGCGGCGGCTCGTCTCGGATGCTGCCCACGAGCTGCGGACACCCCTCAACGGCCTGGCCGGCACGCTGGAGATCGTGCAGATGGCCCTGGCGCGGGAGGACATGGCCCAGGCCGAGCGGCTGCTGTCGAGCGTCGAATCGGAGCTGGACCGGCTCGGGCGGTTCGTCAACGACCTGCTGACGCTCTCGCGGCTGGACGAGGATAGTGGCGCGGTCAAGCTGATCCCGACGCCGCTGGAGCCGGTCCTGCGGGACGTCGTTCGCCGCGCCCGCATCCTGGCCCCGGATCACGAGATCGCCACTCGGCTGGATGCCGCCGCCACCGTCCTCGGGGACCGCGATCAGCTCGAACGGGTCTTCATCAACCTGCTGGACAACGCCGTCAAGTACACCCCGCCGGGCGGGCACGTCGAGGTGACGCTGCGCCAGAACGGCTCAGACGTGCTGGCGAGCGTGTCGGACAGCGGGCGCGGCATCGAGCCAGACGAGCTGCCGCGCATCTTCGACCGCTTCTACCGGGTGGATCGAGCACGCTCGCGGCAGGCCGGCGGCACCGGACTGGGGCTCGCCATCGTCCAGGCGATTGTGCACGCGCACCACGGGCAGATCGACGCCGAGAGCGCCATCGGTCAGGGCACGACGGTCCAGGTGCGCCTGCCGTCGGCTCCGGCGTCGGCATCTGCGTGAGTGGGTCAGCCTTGTCCGGGACTTCAGGGCAATTGCACGTCGTTGGCGTTCCCAAATCGTCGTAAGATGCGCAGTCGGGGGTTGCAACCCCCGACGAAGCTGACCCTCTACGAACCTGGGGGACAAGCCCCCACGCTACGGTCGGAGCCTACCGGGGGCCGCGCCGCCAGCGCGGCCGGCGGCGCTCGCCGTCAGGCCGGGGCGCGTCCGCCCGGCGGGTCTCCGCGCGCGGGGCTGCGCTCGCGACGGCCACCGGCTGCGGCGCGGGCATGGCAGCCGCCACCGGCACGGGCTGGCCGTCTACCATCCACGGCTGGCGCGGCAGCGTCTTCCCGAGCGCCCGCTCGATCTGCCGCCACTTGGCCGCCTCGTCGGGCGTCACGAACGTGATCGCCTCGCCGGAGCGCCCCATCCGGCCGGTCCGTCCGACGCGGTGGGTAAACAGCTCGGCAGACTCCGGCACCTCGTAGTTGATGACCTGCCCCACGTCCGCGATGTCGATGCCGCGCGCCGCCACGTTGGTCGCCACCAGGATCGGCAGGTTGCCGGCCCGCAGCTCGACCATCGCGCGCTCGCGGGCGTTCTGGCTCAGGTTGCCGTGCAGCGCCACGACCGGGAAGCCCTCGGATTCGAGCTGACGGGCCAGCTTCTTGACGCCGTGCTTCGTCCGCCCGAACACGATGATCGGGCCGTCGCCACGACGGTCGAGCAGCGTCCTGAGCGCCGCCGAGCGCGTCGTTGGGTCCACGTCGTACACGATGTGCTCGATCTCCGGCGGGGCCTCGTCCACGTCCACCTTCACCAGGACCGGGGTCCGCAGATGGCGCATCGCCGTCTGCATCACCCAGGGCGGCACGGTCGCCGAGAACATCGCCGTCTGGCGCGTCGGCGGGGTGAACGCAAGGATGCGCTCGACATCGGGAGCGAACCCACGGTCCAGCATCTCGTCGCCCTCGTCCAGCACGAAGATGCGAAGCCCGTCCAGCGAGAAGTTGCGCTGTCGGAGATGATCCAGCGTGCGGCCGGGCGTCCCCACCACGATCTGTGCACCGCCGGAGAGCGCCCGCGCCTCGGGGATCAGCGAGCGGCCACCATAGAGAAGCGTCAGCTTGAGGCGGCGGGCAGCCGTCAGCTTCTCGATGACCTGCCCGACCTGGATCGCCAGCTCCCGGGTGGGGACCAGGATCAACGCCTGGACCGCCCGCACGGCCGGATCGCACCGCTCGACGGTCGGCAGCGCAAAGGCCAGCGTCTTGCCAGAGCCGGTCTTGGCCTGCCCCACGATGTCGCGGCCGTCCAGCATGACCGGGATCGCGTTCGCCTGGATCGGCGTCGGGACGGTGATGCCCATGCCCTCCACGGCCGCACGCGTCTCGCGGCGGATCGACAGCTCGGAGAACGACTCGGCGGGATTCAGGTTCAGCGCCGCCGCGTCCGCGAAGAACGACTCCAGCGGCGGCGTGTCGGCCGACGCCGGTGCGACAGCCGGACGGCTCGGCATCGGCCGAACGCCGCGCGGCCCTTCCTGACGCGGCGCGCGGCCCGGCTCCGGCCGGCGGGCCGCCACGGGCGCGGTATGCTGGCCGCGCGCCGGCTCGGTTCGCCGGCCGCCCGCCTGCGCGAGCCCTCGGTCAGCCGGTGCTGCGCCTGCCCCACGCACCGGCGCACGGTCCGAACGCTCAGAACGTGCGCCACGGTCAACACCGGGGCGGTCCGTGTCACGCGGACGCTCCTGCCCGGTTCCGACACGGCTGGCAGCCTCGCGGGCGGCGCCGAAGCGGTCCTGCGGGGCCGCCCGACGCTCCGGGCGCTCTGAACGATCCTGGTACTGACCATCCGCGCGGCGCGTATCACGCCGCCCGTCGAACGCGCGGGCATCGTCGCGCCGAGCCTCGGATCGGCCGCCCTCAGCCCGGGAGCCATCAGGGTTCGGACGACGGCGCTCGCCGCTCTGGGTGGCCGGGGCCGTGCGGCGGTCCGCCTGGCCGTCCTGCTGCCGCCGGTTCTGGCGGCGCTCGTCGGGGTTCGGGCGCTCGGGAGCGGCGCCCGAGGGCGCGGTGGGGGCGGACTTCCGCAATCGCGGGGCAAAAGTAAACGTGGTCGGCTGCATAAACGCGCTGACTCCTTACGGTCTGACAGGGAGACCTCGATCGGTCAGCGCGACGTGAAAAGGGAGAAGCAGGACCAACGCTGGAGCCTGAAAAACCCGGCCAGGGGGCGAGCCGCCGATATATCTCTGCAGTTGTCTGAAGACGGTATACCCGCAGGAACGGGGCCGCCGCCAGAAAGGGGATTGGTCAGGCAGGGCGCGCGAGCACGCGGAACCGGGTGGTACACTCCCTGTCAGGCCGCCCTTTCGCGTGGCAACATCAGCGGCAGACAGTCCAGAGGCAGACAGGCCAGGGGCAGAGCAGCATGGCGCACGGAACGGTTGAGCGCGGGATCGCGGGCGAGGTCGTCAAGAGCGCACTGGTCGAAGAGCTTGAGCGTGCGTTGGGCGCGGACGCCGTCCTCTGGCGGCCCTACGACCTGATGCTCTACGAGTACGACGGCTCGATTGACAAATCGCGTGCTCAGGCCGTCGTCTTCCCTCGGAGCGCCCGCGATGTCTCCGCCATCATCAAGGCTTGCAACGCGCGCGGCGTCCCGTACACCGCGCGTGGGGCCGGCACCGGCCTGTCGGGCGGGGCGATCCCGAGCCAGGGCGGTGTGCTGATCAGCTTCGCCCGCATGAACCGCATCCTCGACATCGACCTGGCGAACCTCCGTGCGACGGTCGAGCCGGGCCTGGTGAATCTGCGGCTCTCGCAGGCCGTCGCCCACGAGAAGCTGCTCTACGTGCCGGACCCGTCCAGCCAGAAGGCCTGCACCATCGGCGGCAACGTCGGGGAGAACTCGGGCGGCCCGCACACCCTCCGCTACGGCGTCACCACGAACCACACCCTCGGGCTGGAGTTCGTGCTGCCGGACGGCGAGATCGTCGAGACGGGCGGCTCGGCGCTCGAGTACCCGGGCTACGACCTGACCGGCCTCTACGTCGGCTCCGAGGGCACGCTCGGGATGGCGACGAAGGTCATCTGCCGGCTGGTCCCGATGGCCGAGTCGGTCAAGACGCTGCTGGTCGTCTTCCCGACCATCGCCGCCGCCAGCACCGCCGTCGGCGGCATCATCTCGCGGCGGATCATCCCGGCCGCGCTGGAGATGATGGACAACCTCTGCATTCAGGCCGTCGAGTCGAAGGCGAAGGTCGGGTTCCCGCTCGACGCCGAGGCCGTGCTGATCGTGGAGGTCGAGGGGCTGGCCGAAGAGATCGAGTCGATGGCCGAGGAGATCGACGCCGTCTGTCGCGGTTACGACGCCCTGGACATCCGCATCGCCAAGGACGAGGCCGAGCGCGCCCGCGTCTGGGCCGCCCGCAAGGGCGCGTTCGGGGCCATCGGCGCGATCACGCCGGACTACTACACGGTGGACGGCGTGGTCCCGCGCAGCAAGCTGCCCGAGGTGCTGGCCGAGATCGGCGAGATCTCGAAGCGCAGCGGCCAGCGGATCGCCAACGTCTTCCATGCGGGAGATGGCAACCTGCATCCGCTGATCCTGTTCGACGAGGACGTGCCCGGCGAGACGGAGCGGACCATCGAGGCCGGCGCGGACATCATGCGGCTGTGCGCCGAGTCCGGCGGCTCGCTCTCGGGTGAGCACGGCATCGGCATGGAGAAGAAGGATCTGATGCCGCTGATCTTCTCCGAGGACGACGTCGAGATCATGCAACGCGTCAAGCGCGCGCTCGACCCGGCCGGCTACTGCAACCCGGACAAGCTCTTCCCGACGCCCGGCCGCTGCCTGGAGATGTTCGCGCGGAAGGGCAGCGCTGTCGGCTGGTAGACGAGTTGTCAGTCATCAGCTCTCAGGAGCGAAGAAGCGTTGCTGGGCGTTGTACGATGAGACCTGACGACTGAGACTTGACGCCTGATATCTGACGACTGATTGCTGAGGACGACGTTGTGAGTGAGACAGAGAGCGGATCTGCCGGTCCGTCCACGACGACTGGCGAGATCGAAGCGGCGCTCAGCGCAGCCGACCTGGAGTGGCGTGCCGTCGGCGCGGACGACGACGCGTTCACCGTGGCAGGCGTCCGCCCTGCCTATGTGTGCGCCCCGGCCTCCGTGGACGAGGTCGCAGCGACGGTCAAGGCGGCCAGCGCCGCCGGCCGTGCCGTGATCCCCCGGGGCGCCGGCACCCGCATGAGCCTGGGGTTCCCGCCGCGCGCCGCCGATCTCGTGTTGCAGACGACGGGCCTCAACGAGATCGTCGAATACGAGCCGGCCGACCTGACCGTGACCGTCCAGGCTGGCATGACCCTCGGTGCCATCCAGGAGCGGCTGCGGGCTGAGGGCCAGATGCTGGCGCTCGATCCCCCCGCCGCCGAGACGGCCACCATCGGCGGCCTGATCGCCGCGAACGCCAGCGGCCCGCTGCGGCTGATGTACGGCACGGCCCGCGACATCGTCATCGGCACGCGGGTCGTCAACGCCGACGGCATCGTCAGCAAGGCCGGCGGGCGCGTCGTCAAGAACGTGGCCGGCTACGACCTGAACAAGCTGTACGTCGGCTCGCTCGGCACCGTCGGCGTGATCGTCGAACTGAGCTTCAAGCTGCACCCCCTGCCCGCCAACGAGGGGATGGTCGTCGCCGCGTTCAAGACCGCTGCCGATGCCGCGAAGCCCATCGCCGCGCTGATGCGCTCGCCGCTCGGGCCGGCCGCCATCGAGGTGCTGGACGCGGGCGCTGCCGCGAGCCTGCCGGACGGCCTTGCCGTGGACGGCGACGGCGTCGTACTGGTGGTCTCGGCGCAGGGCTTCGAGAAGGCGATCCAGCGCCAGTTGCGGGACATCCAGGCCCTCTGCGACCAGGCCACGGGGGTGCAATCGATCCGCGAAGGCGAGACCCTCACCAGCGTCTGGGCCGCCCTGCGGAGCTATTCGGACCCGTCAGCAGCGGATCTGGCGCTGCTGAAGCTGGCCGTGCCGCCCGCCCGCGGCACGGTGGCCCTGGCGACGGCCCACACGGCCGCCCAGGAGGCCGGCTTCATGCCTCAGACGGGCGCGCACGCCGGCAGTGGCGTCGTGTACCTGCGCCTCCAGCCCGACACCTGGACGACAGGGGCCCTGGCGAACCTCGCGGCGTTGGTGACGCGCCTGCGCGGCTTTGCGCGCGGCGAGGGCGGCAGCCTCGTGCTGGAAGCCTGCCCGCTGGCGGCGCTCCAGGGCGAGGCGGGCATCGATCCATGGGGGGATGCCGGCAGCGGCTTCCCGGTGATGCGCTCGCTCAAAGAGAACCTGGACCCGAAGGGAACACTGAACCCGGGCCGGTTCGTGGGCCGGCTGTAGACGGGTCGTCAGTTGTCAGAGGGGACCAGGACGATTGCATGTTGATGTCGTCGTGCCGCCTCGACGGGGCTTGAAAGCCCCGCCTACCATCCTGCAGTCGCTGCGCGACGCTCCAGTCGCACGAGTGCCTGCCGTTCCCGACGGCCGTCGCGCAGCGACGGCATGACGGTAGGCGGGGACTTCAGTCCCCGACCGCCCGTTCCATGATGCTTCGGGGACACCAATCAACATGCCATCGCCCTGAGGGGTGCCGCCTCGTCGGGGCTTGAAAGCCCCGCCTACCATCCTGCAGTCGCTGCGCGACGCTCCAGTCGCACGAGTGCCTGCCGTTCCCGACGGCCGTCGCGAAGCGACTGCATGCCTGTAGACGGGGGTTTCAACCCCCGACCGCCCGTTCCATGATGCTTCGGGGACACCAATCAACATGCAATCGCCCTGAGAGGGGACGCGGCTACGTTCCCCCCTCTGACGACTGATAGCTGACGACTCATCCCCTACGGATTCACCACGTTGGCCGGCCGGCCTTCCAGGTAGGCGATCGCGTTGTCCACGGGGGCCTTGTTCGAGCGGACGCTGCTCTCGGCGGTGACGCCGCCTGCGTGCGGCATCAGGACGACGTTCTCCATCACGGCGAACGGGTTCTCTGCCAGCGGCAACGGCTCGGTCAGGTAGACATCCAGGCCGGCCCCGGCGATCTGCCCTGCCTTGAGCGCCTCCACCACGGCATCCTGGTCGAGGATCGCGGCGCGGGCCGTGTTGATCAGGATCGCCGTCGGCTTCATCAGCGACAGCTCGCGCGCGCCGACGCTCCCACGGGCCTCGGGCGTGTTCTTGAGGTGGACGGAGACGATGTCCGAGCGGCGGAACAGCTCGTCGCGGTCCACCAGCTCGACGCCCAGGCGCTCGGCGCGGGCCTGATCCAGATTCCAGCTCCAGGCGATCGGCTTCATCCCGAGGCCGGCCGCCAGCTTCGCCGTGTGCGCGCCAATCGCTCCCAGCCCGAGCAGCCCGATGGTCTTCCCTTGCAGCTCGAAGGCCGGCGGGTGTTGCCACGTGCCCGCCCGCATGCGCGTGTCGCTCAAGGGGATGGCACGCACGACCGCGAAGATCAGCCCGATGGCCAGCTCCGCCACCGAGACCGAGTTGACCCCGGGCGTGTTGGTGACGGTGATGCCGCGTGCCTTTGCAGCGGCAAGATCGATGTTGTCCGTCCCGACGCCCTGCACCGAGATCATTTTGAGCTTCGGCGCGTGGCTCAACGCCTCCTCGTCGAAGCGCGAATAGGCCCGCACGTTGATGACGACGTCGGCCTCGGCGATGCGGCTGAAGAACTCGTCGCGATCTGCAAAGCGGGTGGTGTGCGTGACCACCGTGCCGTACAGCAGTAGGCGGGCGAGGTCCGGGTGGGTGACGCTGCCGTAGGAGATCGGGAAGTCGTCCGGGACGACGATGGTGACCGGGCTCATGCGCTCTCCAGGCCAGAGGGTAGGTTCCAGGGGAGAGGTTACAGGGAACAGGCGAGAGGGGGCAGGTTCCAGGGAACAGGGCACAGCGGCGTGAGCGTCCAGGTCGTGACCATCGTCGAGAGCAGGTCGGACTCCGTCATCACGCGGCCCGGCTCCGGCTCGTCCACCTTGAGGCGGAAGTGCCACAGCCGCCATCGGGCGATGACGCCGCCGCGTGCAGGATGCATCGTTCACGGGGCAGGCACGCCTCTCCAAACACGCCCCTCCAGGGACGCCGCCCCTACGAACACTGTACCGCTGGTCGGGTGTGCTCCGAAGCACACTCCGGCACGCTCGCGCGTCTGTGCGCGTGCGTCAGGCGGCGCGCTCTCCTGGTTTCGGCGTCTCCGTTGGCGCATCCGGCCTGGCTGGCGGCGCATCCGGCCTGGCTGGCGGCGCATCCAGCCTGGCTGGCGGCGCATCCGGCCTGGCTGGCGCCGCGTCGGCGGCCGGCGCCGCGGGCGCAGCCTCGGCCGTGACCGGTGGGGCGGGCCGCCGCCATGAGAAGCCACCCCGCCCCCACAAGAACTGCAGGGCGCGGAACGTGATCGCGCTGAGCAGGAACAGGATCACCAGCGACAGCGAGAGGTCGACCAGGGTCCGTGACGCGGTGCCCGGCGACAGGAGCGCGCGGATCCCCCAGACGCCCAGCACCAGACCGCCGCTGTTGATGACCAGATCGTGCAGCGGGCGCATGAAGACGGCGTAGCACGCGGCGGCGGCCACCAGCAGTACCAGCAAGACGGCCAGGACGCGCTCGTGAATCGGCCGCGTGAACACCAGCCGCTCGGCGCCGACGAGCTGGTACGGCTGACTGGGGTCGTCGATGTCGGTCAGCGACAGTGGCTGTGGCGCGCCCATCGACTCGCGCGGCAGTTGCTCCTGGATGGTGGCCCGCAGCATCCCTGCCGACTCGTCCCGGGTGATCGGCCGCACCGAGCCGTCCGGCAACAGCGCGGCCACGCCCACGCCCAGCCATAGCTCGTAGGTGTCAAACGGGTAGAGCGTCGGATGTCCGTGGACGGGCAGCGTCAGGTCGTCCGAGACCACCGACGAGGCGTTCGTCATGTCCACCTTCGCCGAGGGCGGCGATCCGGCCGCGTCGCCGTCGGTGCTCCAGAGGGAGAACAGGACGACTCGGTTGCCGGGCGGGCACTGGCCCGGGCAGTTGCGGTGCCCGGAGAGCCGGAGCGTCGCCCGCAGGCGCGCCTCGTCCAGGTCGACGATGCTGATGTGGATCTGGCCGCGTGCCGCCGTCGCCGTCAGCCCCTGAAAGGGGTAGACGTTGCTCTCCACCGAGTTGAACAGGTCGTCGGTCAGGCTGCGGATGGCGAACGGCAGGGCAACAATCAGCCCGAGAACGATGGACGCCACCAGGAAGAACGCGATGCGAAATGGCAGCTGAGATCGTGCAGGTGGCGGAATTGACTCGTTCGGCACCGGGGCCTCCCAGCGAGGTCCGACAGCGTCAGGCGCACGATCGAAGCGGCCATACGGCGTCGGGGCGTCGGATCAGGCACGCCGGTCACGCGACGGCGCACTCAGCCTGCACTCAGCCTGTATTCAGCATAACGACGGCTCCCACGAGAAGGAGACACCCTGAACGTTTCCAACCCGATAGCTGGAATGTGCCCGGGTGGACGGAGCCGCGGACCGAAATGTTGGACACTGAGATCAGGCAGAAGAGCGGTCAGGCGTCCCAACAGCACCAGCGGACACCGGGACGTCGACGCCGATCTGACCGTACAGGAGAGCGTGGAGGCCCCCGATGAACGCGGAGCAGACGAAGCGTGGCGCTCGGTACGATGGTGAGCTGCAGATGTTCGTGGATACGGCGCACGAGCCAGCCAGAGCCTCACTGCTCTTCTTGCGCTGGCTGGGTGAACGAGGTCGCCTCGAACACGAGATCGCTGGGCCGCCCAGCGGCGAGTACGCGGACACGCTGACCTGACCCAGACACCCGGCTGACCCGACACGCGGTCGTTCACGGCTCACGCGCCAGCGGAGTCCCGCCGGTCACGGCCCGACGCCCCTGGTTCTCCCCAGCAGGAGGGCCAGGGGCGTCGGGCCGTACCGGTGGGACCACCGTCCGGCATACTGTCCCAGCAAAGCACGCGGCCGGGGAGCAGTTGGCAGGATGAGCGACACGCCAACCGACCAGGATGACACGATCCTGCCCCGCCTCACTGCCCCGGTTCAGCCGGAAACGGTCGCCGGCGCCGACCCCGCCCTGCGTGACGCCGTGCGTCGTTCGCTGGTGCCGCGCTGGGTCGCCGCGTACCGCACGCAGTCGTTCACGGCGCTGGCCGGGCTGGGGCTGGTGGGATTCGGGGGCACAGCGGCGCTCGTCACGGGTGGCCGAACGGCTGAGCTCGACCTGGCGACGACGCAGACCATACAGTCTGTCGGGCTGCCGTTCTTCGGGCCGCTGATGCTGGGCGTGAGTCTGCCCGGCTTCTTCCCCCAGGTGGCTGTGCTGATCGCCGTGGTGGCGGTACTGCTCCGGCTGGCCGGCTATCGCACCGAGATGTGGTTCATGCTCGCGGCGAGCGCATCGGTGGCGCTCACGGAGGTGTTCAAGTGGCTGGTTGGCAGGCCACGGCCGGACGCGGCGCTTGTGACGGTGATCCAGGGCGCCACTGGTAACAGCTTCCCCTCGGGGCACACCCTGTTCTATGTGACGTTCTTCGGCTTCCTGGCGTACCTCGCCTACGCCCAGCTCAAGCCGGGCCGCCTGCGGACCGCGATCCTCTGGATCAGCGGGCTGCTCATCCTGTTCGTCGGGCCGTCACGCATCTGGATGGGGCAACATTGGGCCAGCGACGTGCTGGCATCCTACGCCCTGGGGCTGAGCTATCTGGTGATCCTGGTCTGGCTGTACGCACGACGGCGACTCGGGGCCGGCGGGGCGCTGGAAGCACGTCAGCGGTAGCCGCCACCGGTCCGGAGGCCACATCATGCCCGATCTGCTCCTCGAATCGGTTCGCCTGCCGAGCGGGATCGGGCCGACCGACGTGCTCCTGCGTGACGGCCGGATCTTCGCCTACGGCTCGGCGCTCCGTGAGGCCGAGCCGGGCGTCGAGCGAATCCACGCAGGCGGGCGGCTGCTCGCGCCAGCGTTCGTCGAGGCCCACCTGCATATCGAGAAAGCCCTGCTGCTCGACCAGCTGCCCGGCGAGGTCGCGTCCGTTGGCGAGGCCATCGCGCTGACGGCGGCCCTCAAACGCGGCTTCACTCGGGCCGACATGCAGGCGCGCGCCGAGCAGGTGCTGAAGATGGCGCGCCGGCACGGGACGCTCTACGCACGGGCGCATGTCGAGGTCGATCCGATCCTCGGGCTGTCCGCCCTGGAGATGGCCCTCGAGCTACGCGAGCGGCTGGCCGGCCTGATGACGCTCCAGGTCGCGGCCTTTCCGCAGGAGGGCATCCAGAAGTCGCCGGGCGCCGAGGAGCTGTTGCGCGAGGCGCTGCGACTCGGAGCGGATGTGCTCGGCGGTGCGCCATACGTCGATCCAGACCCGGTTGCCCACCTGGACACCCTGTTCACGCTGGCGACGGCCGCCGGCGTGCCGCTCGACCTGCACGCCGACTTCTCCGACGAGCCGCCCGCAGACCCTCCAGGTCTCACGGCCCGCAACGCCGCCGAGCGCGCCCTGGCCGAAGGGTACGTGGGGCGCGTGACGCTCGGCCACGCGACGGCGCTGGGGGCACTGCCGCCGGAGCAGCTCCAGCCCCTGGCCGAGCTGCTGGCCCGCGCCGACATCAGCGTCGTCACGCTACCAGCGACGGACCTGTACCTGGGCGGCGGCGGTGACACCTATAACGTGCGCCGGGCGCTCGCTCCCGTGCGCGCGCTCCAGGCGGCGGGCGTCAACGTGGCGCTGGCCTCGAACAACGTCCGCAACGCCTTCACACCGTTCGGGAACGCCGATCCGCTGGAGATCGGGCTCCTGCTGGTGGCTGGCGGGCGCCTCGCCGGACGCGGTGACGTGCACGCCGTGTTCGAGATGGCGACCACAAATGCGGCTCGTGCGCTCGGCCTCACGGGCTACGGCGTGAGCGTTGGAGACCGCGCGAACCTTGTCGTCTTCGACGCCGACAGCCCGTGGGACGCCATCGTCAGTCAGGCCGAGAAGCGCCTGGTGATCTCCGAGGGTCGGGTCGTGGTCGAGAATCGCCGCGCGACGGTCTGGCACGAGTAGGACAGCCGCCGGTGCTCAGCCACTGCGCGGGCGTGACGAGCGATCTTCGAAGGAGAGCATCTCGGCCGCGTGGGCGTCTCGCTCGATCTCCTGACGAACCCGCTTCAGTTGCTGCTCGGTCGCGTCCTCCAGGTCGATGAAGCGATCCTCGCGCGCGCCCTGGACCGCCCGCAACAGTTCGTCGAGCTTGAGGTGGATGGCCTGGGTGTCGCGGTTCTGGCTGTTCTGGATCAGGAACACCATCAAGAATGTCACGATGGTCGTGCCAGTGTTGATGATCAACTGCCAGGTATCCGAGAAATGAAAGATCGGGCCGGAGATCGCCCAGCCCAGAACAATGCCCGCGGCAAAGACGAACGCCCACGATGAGCCAGCCGCCCGCGCCGTGCGCTGGGCCAGCCCCTGAAAGAGCTCGTTCATGCGGTACCTCGGCGGACCGCTCCCTCGTCGGAGTCGGCGCAATCCGAGGATATGCAGAGGCTGTGCCAGACGCTGCGCCGACGCATCCGCATCATGACGCACAAGACATCCTGACGCACAAGTCATGCCAGGACGAGCAGGCAGCCTGGAGTCTTCGCGGCGGGTTTACGCCAGCATCCTGAATTGTCTCTCTGCGCTGCGCAGGACCGTTTCACTGAATGATCATTCATCTCTGCGACACGACCAGCGATGAATCGAGCTGCTGCTCCCGTCGCCATCGGTGTGTCTGGCGGTAACCAGTGCATCCGTGATTCGAGAGGTTGCCAGCAGCATGCTCGAGCATGTATGGCGCGGTCCTGGGTGATGGACACGCGGGCGACGCCCCCGCGCTAGATATGGAGGTCTCATGGTGCAGTGTGAACCGACGGCTATCGGCCCGGGCGTGCACGTCAGTGTGAAGCTGCGCGAAGGCTGCAATGGCGGGGACCACCAGCACAGTCCGCAAGAGAACAACCTGTCAGGGCACGCGCTGGACATCGACTACGGGACCAACGATCACCCGGTTTTCGTGTTCTTCACCAACCGCCCCCGCCCGACCGATCAGCAGCCGCTGCTGCCCCTGGGCCGCTGGTTCGCCCGCGACGAGCTGGTCCGCGTCTAGCCCGGTCGAACAGCGAGGATCGCCGAGACCTTCGCGAAGGGGCCGACGCACACCTGCGTCGGCCGCGCTCCCCTTCCTGGCCGCAGGGCGATTGCATGTTCATTGGTGTACCCGAAGCGCGACTAGACGGGCGGGCGGGGACTGAAGTCCCCGCCTACACGCATTCAGTCGCTGCGCGACGGACACCGGAAACGGCGTCGTCTGGTGAGACTGGGGCGTCGCGCAGCGACTGCAGGATCGTAGGCGGGGCTTTCAAGCCCCGACGCGGCGGCACGACGACATCAACATGCAATCGTCCTGACGCTGCCCTCAGGGCGATTGCATGACGAGCACGTCCTGCGACCTCGTCGGGGACTGAAGTCCCCGCCTACCGTCACGCCGTCGCTGCGCGACGGCCGTCGGGAACAGCCGTCGTCCGGTGAGACTGGAGCGTCGCGCAGCGACTGCAGGATCGTAGGCGGGGCTTTCAAGCCCCGACGCGGCGGCACGACGACATCAACATGCAATCGCCCTGTTCCTGGCCGCCCAGAATGTGCCGGGGTGTTCGGGTTTCAGCTAGCGCGCTGGATGGCCCGAAGTCTGGTCACCGTCGTGATGAATGACGTTCAGGACGAGGATGTCGTCGTCATCTTCGACATCGCCCTCAGCCACCACAAGCAGAAAACGCCCTTGCCAGACGCCGATGTACTCGGGTGCGCCCATCCTTCCGTCAAATGACGGCATCTGCATCTTCGACGATGGCATGGACTGCGCCTTCAGAGACCTTTCGCTGATACATCCGGGCGCGCGCATACTCCGTGAAGTCGAGATCAACCACCCTCAAACTCGTCTGATGATGTGAATGATGAGTGGGCCACCCTGGCGATGGCCTACCGGCGGCCCATCAGCGCCCCGAGGCCGCGTGGCATCTTCCCACGTGAGAACATCTTCATCATCTTCTGCATCTCGCGGAACTGGTTCAGCAGCTTGTTGACCTCCGAGGTGGTCGTGCCGCTGCCCTTGGCGATCCGCCGCTTCCGGCTGGTCCCGATCACGTCCGGGTTCCGCCGCTCGTAGGGCGTCATCGACTGGATGATCGCCTCGATGCGCTTGAACTGCTTCTCCGAGCCCGAGAGATCCTGACCCTTCAGCGCCTGCGACATCCCGGGGATCATCCCCAACAGCTGCTCCAACGGCCCCATGTTCCGCATCTTCTGAAGCTGCTCCAGGAAGTCTTCCAGGTCGAACGTCCCCTTCTTGAACTTCCCGGCCAGCTTCTGCGCCTCCTCTTCGGAGGTCTGCTGCTGCGCCTTCTCGATGAGCGTCATCACGTCGCCCATGCCGAGGATGCGCGTCGCGATCCGCTCCGGGTGGAACTGCTCGATACCGTCCGGCTTCTCGGAGACGCCGACGAACTTGATGGGGACGCCCGTCACCGAGCGCAACGAGAGCGCCGCGCCACCCCGGGCATCGCCGTCCATCTTGGTCAGCACGACGCCCGTGATGCTCACGCGGGCGTGGAACTGCTCGGCCACCTTGACGGCGTCCTGGCCCGTCATCGCGTCCGCCACGAGCAGCACCTCAGGCGGGTTGAGCCGCCGCCTGATCTCCGCGACCTCGTTCATCATCGCGTCGTCGATGACCGTTCGGCCGGCCGTATCGACGATCACGTAGTTGAAGTTCATGCGCTGGGCGTACGTGACGGCGTCCTGCGCGAGGTCCGGCGGCTTGCGGCCCTCCTCGTGGTAGACGGGGATGTCCAGCTGCTTGCCCAGCGTCTGGATCTGGGTGACGGCGGCCGGGCGGTACGGGTCGGCCGCCACCAGGATCGGGCGCTGGCCCTGCTTGCGGAGCATCAGCGCCAGCTTGGCGGCGAGCGTCGTCTTGCCAGCGCCCTGGAGGCCGACCAGCAGGATCACGTTCGGCGGCTGGGTGGCCGTATTCAGCTTCGCCGCGCCGCCGCCGCCCAACACCTCCACCAGCTCGTCGTGGACGATCTTGATGACCTGCTGGGCGGGATTCAGGCCCTTGAGGACGTCGGCCCCGAGCGCCTTCTCCTCGACGGACTTGATGAACTGCCGCACGACCTTGAGGCTGACGTCGGCTTCGAGGAGCGCGATCCGCACCTCGCGCAGCGCAACCTTCAGATCCTCTTCGGTGACCTTGCCGTGGCTCCGCAGCTTCTCGAAGACGGCGGTCAGCCGATCAGACAGACTCTCAAACATCGCCGTCTCCTCCGCGTGTTCTGCCTCGGTTCAATGACGAGACTACGCGCCGCCATCGGTGCGCAGCATATCTCTAACCTCAGGTTCTCGAAGATGGCAGCTCGCTGGCCAGGCAAGCGCTTGAATGACGCCATGTTCTTCCTCTGACCCGCGCCGAGCAGATCGTTCAGACTACGCGCGACCGTCGCCGACGAGCACATCCACGAAATCGTCGGGGTCGAAGTCCGACATATCGTCCAGTTTCTCGCCGGTCCCGACGAACATGATCGGCACGCCGACCTCGCGCGTCACGGCGAACACGACGCCGCCCTTGGCCGTCCCGTCCAGCTTGGTCACGATCAGCCCGTCCAGGCCCGCCGTCTTGGCGAACTGCTGGGCCTGGGTGATCGCGTTCTGGCCGGTCGTGGCGTCCACCACCAGCACCGTCGTGACGCGGTCCACGCCCTGCTTGTCGATCACCCGGCGGATCTTCTTCAGCTCTTCCATCAGGTTGAACTTGGTGTGCAGCCGCCCGGCCGTATCCACGATCACCAGGTCGGTGTTCCGCGAGCGAGCCGCGCTGAGGGCGTCGTAGACCACCGCACCAGGGTCGGCGTTCGGCTGGTGCGCGACGACGGGCACGTTGGCGCGGTCCCCCCAGATCTTCAACTGGTCGATGGCCGCCGCGCGGAACGTGTCGCCGGCCGCCAGCACCACGCTGTAGCCCTGGCCGCGGTACAGGTTCCCCAGCTTGGCGATGGAGGTGGTCTTGCCGACGCCGTTGACGCCGACCACCAGGATGCAGGAGAGCTTCCCCTTCTGGACCAGCGGCCCGACCTTCTCCTGCTTCTCGGCGACATCCTCGAGGGCCGTCGCGAGGGCATCCTTCAACGCGTCGAACAGATCGCGCGAGCTCTGGATCTCGCCCGAGCGGTGCTCGCCACGCAGCCGCTCCATCAGCTCGTCGGTCAACTGGACGCCCACGTCCGCCTGGATCAGCAGCTCTTCCAGCTCATCCCAGAGGTCGTCGTCAATGGGCCGCTCGGCGGTGAGCAGCTGCCGGATCCGTCCGAAGAAGCCGGATCGGGACTTCTCGACGCCCTGGTCGAGCTTTTCGCGGCGGAACAGGCGGCTGAGCATGGTGGCGGTCTGCTGCTCCCGGAAGGTCTGGGCGGGCGCGCGCGGCGCTGGCGCACCGAAGTGTTCCCTCGATTATCGCAGACCTTCCACTGCTTGTGGTCATTCACGCTGCCGCCCCCGTCACACGAGCGTGGTGCTGGCCGGTCCGGGCCGCCAGTCGCCGCAGCCGCGGACAGGCTCTGAGGCGCCATCTTCGTAGATGGCGCCCCGCTCGACGATCTCCTGGGCCGCTGCCAGGATCTCCGCGCGCAGGGCCGGGAACCGCTCCGCGAGCGCTGCCACGATGCGCTCGGACTCGTCGAGGAGTCCGATGATCGGCCTGTCGCTCTCCAGCCGCACCAGCTCTTGCACCAGCCGGTACTGCTCGGACGGCAGCTCCAGCCACAGCCGACGGTCGATATCCTGCGCCGTCACCCCGTCGCTGAACTCGTGCATGTCCCGCACCCCCAGTGCCGCCCGGCTCTGCCCCAGGCGGCTCTCGAATGAAGAGGTACAGAGTTCCCGCCGGTGTTACGATCTTCGACGTCGCTCGCGGAGAATTCCAGAACGTCGCTCATAACCCGCCGTTCGGGAATTCTGGGACGAGCTGGCTCTCATGCTCCTTGTGTCGAATACGGCGGCCCAGATGCCCTGGTGAGCGGGCGTCGCGCGTGAGACGCGCCCACGCCGGAACCTGGCGGCCTAGACATGCTGCCGTGCCGCCCGTAGACTTCTCTTCCGAACGACCGGCAGTCGCGGAGGGCGGGCGGCAGGGTGGACTGGGCAACGATCTGCACACGGTTGCAGCAGGATGCCAACGACCAGGCGGCCTGGGATGCGCTGGTCGTGCGGGTGCGGGCGCTGGCGTACGGGAAGCTGAGCGGCCGTCCGCCGGACCTGATCGAGGACGCGGTGGCCGATGTGTGCGCTGGCGTCGTGCTGGACATCGAGAGCGCGCGCAGCCCGCAGACGTTCAAGGGGTTCGTCATCGGCAAGTATCTGAACGTCTCGAAGGGGGTCCTGCGGACGGTGGGCGAGAGCCGCGTGCCGCTCGACGCCGCCCCCGAGCTGGCCGCCCCGGGCGCGCCCGAGAGCGCGGACGATCTCCGCTTCGTGGTGCTGGATCGCTGCCTGGAGGGGTTGCCGGCCCGTGACCGCCAGGCGGTCGAGCTGCGCTACTTCTCGGAGGCGAAGGCCGAGCAGATCGCCCAGGTTCTGCGGGTCAGCGAGGTCAACGCGCGCCGCATCGTCTTCAACGGCGTGAACCGGCTGCGAAAGTGCGCGCAGGCGGCGGTTGGGCCGCTGCGCTCGGATCGGACAGGATAGGACGATGGCCGACGACTATCGCGTCAGACCGTCTGTGGCCGCCCGTGCACGCCTGCTCCAAGCTGTTGAGGCCGTACCGGTCGTCCACGTTGTGGATGCGGGGACGCTCGGAGAGTATGCCCAGCTCTTGCTGGAGCGCGGCCGCCCAGACGCCGACCGACAGCTGCCGGAGGTCGCGGTGCACCTGGAGAGTGGCTGCTCCTCCTGTGCGGACGATCTCGGGGCACTGGTGGCGCTGCTGTCAGAGGACGACGGGCCAGGGCCGGGCGGCAGATCGACTGGCGGGCCAGGGCCGGGTGGCGGTCCCGGCGGCGGCCCCGGCCTCACCGAGATAGGACCGGGGCCGGGGCCGCGCCCAACGCCCGAGGACAGGCCGGACGCCCGGCCACGGACCACCCTCGACTCAGGCTTTCACGTCGGCAGCCTGCCCGATCCGGTCCTGGCCGAGGCTGAGGCGGATCGCCGGCGACAGCTCCGGATCTGGCGCGAGCGGCTGCTGATCGCAGCGGCAGCCGCCGTGCTGCTGATGGGCCTGAGCCTGATCGGCATGGCGTACCTGTCGCGCGGACAACCACAGGAGACGCCGCGCCTGGAGCTTGCCCCGACCGGCCCCGCGCCGAGGCAGACGGCCCCCGGACAGCCCGGGACAGCTGCGCCGGGCGCCGCTGGCGGCCAACCCTCGGCCACCGGGGTGGCCGCCCCGGCCGGCAACGCCTGCCCGCCGACCCACCCGCTCAAGGGCAACCGCGCCAGCATGATCTACCACGCGCCCGGCGGCTTCTTCTACGACGCCACGGCCCCGGAGATCTGCTTCGCACAGCCAGCGGACGCCGAAGCCGCCGGCTACCGTCGCAGCCAGCGCTGATCGTGGCGCGAGCGGTCGGGGAACACCGACGAACATGCCATCGGCCTGTCGCGGTGATGATACGAGTCTGCACCTCGCAGCAGCCCATGCTACGATGTCCGACCACTCGGGCTGCCCGCCCCGGACTCGGCGACGATCTCCAGAGGCGGCTCGACTGCGAGGAATGACCGTGGTGAACATCCGACCCAACCGTATCAAGCAGAAGCTCGCCGCCGGCGAGGCCGTGACCATCCTGGCCGGCGCTGCCGATGCCGACACCATCGATTCGTGGGGGCCGATTGGCGCGGACGGCATCTGGCTCGAAGGCGAGCACGGCCCCGTCGACTTCGGCGACATCTCGGACCTGACCCGAGCCTGCGACCTCTGGGGCATGACCTCGGTCCTGCGCCTCCACCAGAACGAGTACGGCGTCATCTACCGCGCGCTCGACCGTGGCGCGCAGGCGCTGGTGATGCCGCACGTCAACAACAAGGCAGAGGTCGAGCACTTCGTCAACGCCGCGAAGTTCGCGCCCATCGGCAAGCGCGGCCTGTTCGTCAGCCGCCAGGGCTACGGCGTCCCGGACTACGTGAAGATCGCCAACGATCACACGGCGCTGATCGTGCTGATCGAGGACATCGCGTCGGTCAACAAACTGGACGAGATCCTGACCGTCGATCACATCGACGTCTTCTTCGTCGCGCCGTCGGACCTCGCGGCCTCGCTCGGGCACATCGGCAACATCACCCATCCCGAGGTGCTCTCGACCATCGACAACGCGCTCAAGAAGATCGTGGCGTCCGGTCGGACGGCCGGCACGCTGGCGACGAGCGCGAACATCGAGCATTACGCCAGCCTCGGCGTGAAGTGCTTCATGACCGGCGTCCAGCCGTGGATCGCGGCCGGCGCGAAGGACTTCATGGCGAAGGCCTCCGGCAAGAAGTAGGCGCCGGGCGGGGCGGTCCGTCGACCTTCAGGCCGGCGACCGCCTCGATCTGGCGGCCGGCACGGCCCACGCGGCCGTCGTCGGGCCGCACGGCGTCGTCTGCCTGGAAGCCACGAGATAGGTAGGTTACGGGTCAGAAGGCAGGGGAGCGGGGAAGGCCGAGCGGTACGCGAACAACCCTGGTGCGCCGCCCGTGTGCACGAACACGATGTGCTGGTCTGCACGCCAGTCCACCACCGCGCAGTGCGCGCCGAACAGCCGATCCAGGAAGACGAAACCCGAAACCCAGAACCAGCAACCCCACCCTACAGATCGTCGAGGGGGCGCGAAAGGCCAGCTGGCCCCCGTCGTTCTGGGCGGCGGGCGCGGGCGCGCGCCCGCGTGAGCAGGCCATCCGGATCGGGCGCGAAGATGTCCTCGGCGGTCCCGCGCGTCAGCCACCACTCGCCAGCCTCGATCTCGCGTTCGAGCATCACCGCCGCCCAGACCGTCAGCCCGACGTACAGACGCGCCCGCCCGATGCGTCGCTCGAACGGCTCATGGTGCTCCCCGAGCGCCACCAGCCCGACCCCCGGCACCGGGAACGGCCGCCGCTGTGCCTGATCGAGGTGAAACCACTCCAGGCCGTCCTGGTCCGTGATCTCGGCCAGGACGACCGGGTCGTGCCCGACCGGGCCGCCCCAGTAGGCCGGGGCCGTGAAGTCCGGCAGGAACAGCGCCGCCCGCGCCGCCTCGTCCAGCGCCACATTCTCCGTCGGCCGGTTCAGCACCAGCCCGGTGATCGTCCAGGCCGGCTCGCGGTCCACGATCATCACCACCGTCCGGCCGAACGTCGGATCGGCGTCCTCGGACGGCGGCGCGACCAGCAGGGTGCCCAGCGAGAGATCGAGGCTCACGACACCCTCAGGCCGGCCGAGGGGCCGGGGCGTACGCCTTCCCGGCCTCAACCCAGGCGTCGTAGCCGGCCGCCACGCCGCTCGCCAGCCGCTCCGCGAACTCGGCCTTCGCCTGCTCCACGAGCGCAGGGTTGGCGAAGAAGTCGGCGGCCGTCTGCGCCATCGTCAGCGCGCCATCGATGCAGGCCCGGTCGCCGTCCGGCGAGCCGGCCGCCGCCGTAAACTCCAGCGTGTGATTGGGGACGCTCGGCGGCGAGATCGAGAGGTACGCGTGGATGGCCGGCATGATCTGGCTGATGTCACCCATGTCCGTCGAGCCCATCCGCTGGTTCGGCTTCGGCTCGTCTACCGTGCGCCCGGTGGCCCGCAGATGCGTCGCGAAGAGATCCGCGATGACGTTGTTTGGCACCATGTTGCTGTATCCACGCGTCTCCGTCCACTCGAGCCGCGCGCCCGTGCTCAGCGCGCCGGCCTCGGCGGCCTGCCGCACCATCTCCATGAGCCGCCGCTGATAGGCGCGGTCCCGCGCCCGCACGCTGAAGCGTGCCGCTGCCCGGTCGGGAATGATGTTCACGGCCTTGCCGCCATCCGTAATGATGCCGTGGACACGGGCGTCTTCGCGCATGTGCAGGCGGCGCGCGTTCAGGTTCACGAACGTCTGGATGACGGCTTCCAGGGCGTTGATGCCGAGATCCGGAGCGCCGGCCGCGTGCGCCGCCCGCCCGTGAAACACGACCTCGACGCGGCTGTTTGCCAGCGAGCCGCGCCGCACCATGTTTGTCTGGGATGGGTGCAACATGTAGGCCAGGTCTACGTCCTTGAAGACGCCGGCCTCGGCCAGCAGGATCTTGCCGCCGCCGCCCTCCTCGGCCGGCGTCCCGACGATGAGCAGCGTGCCGGGGAACTTCAGGCCGGCCCGTGCGAACGCCAGCCCGGCCCCCAGAGCGCTGGTGGCGATGACGTTGTGACCGCAGGCGTGCCCGATGCCCGGCAGGGCGTCGTACTCCGCGAGGATGGCGACAGTGGGGCCGGGCTCGCCGCCGCGGTATTCGGCGCGGAACGCCGTGGGCAGGCCGCCGGCTTCGCGCGTGACCGTGAAGCCACCTGCCTCCAGCTCGTCGGCCAGCCGCGCGCAGGCCCGGTGCTCGCGGAACGCCAGCTCCGGGTTGGCATGGATGTCGTGGCTGGTCTCCAGCAGTTGCGGCGTCAGCTCCGCCACGGCGGCACGGATACGCGCGTCCCAGTCTTCACGTGCATTGGCTCGGTCAATCGCCATGCGCGGTCATCCTCTCTCGTCGCCAGCGCTGCCCGACGCTGCTGCGTGTGAGCATGATGGCGTCTGTGAGGGGGCGCGCGCACGTCAGCGTCAGCGGCTAGCTCGGGGCGACGGGCTGGCGGCGCTCGACGGCGGCGGGCAGGTCGGAGGATGGCCGAGCCTGCGCGGACGATCCCTCAGTACGAGGCAGCGAGATGGTCACCGTCGTGCCCTGGCCGAGCGTGCTGGCGATCTCGATGGTCCCGCCGTGCGCCTCGACGATGGCGCTGGCGATGGCCAGCCCCAACCCCGAGCCGCCCGTCGAGCGTGCCCGCGAGGCGTCACCCCGAACGAAGCGGTCCATAACCCGAGGCAGCAGGTCGGGTGCGATGCCCGAGCCGGTGTCCGAGACGGTCACGATCGCCTTGCCGTCGTCGGTGGTGAGGCCCAGGACGATCTGCCCGCCAGCCGACGTGAAGCGGATCGCATTGGCGGTCAGGTTGAGCAGCACCTGCTTGAGGCGGTCGGCGTCGGCGATGACCGTGGCCGGCCGCTCGACCTCGACGGCGATCTCCTGGCCCTTTGCCAACACGTCCGTCTGGATCGCCACCTCGCTGAGCAGGGCCGGCAGGTCGACCGGGCCAGGGTGCAGCGGCTGCTCGGCGTCCAGCCGCGAGAGCGTCAACAAGTCGGCCACCAGCCGGCTGAGCCGGTCGATCTCCCGGCTCATCGTGTCGAGCATCCGGCGGACCGTGTTCGGATCGCCCCGGTCGGCCCCCATCTGGAGCATCTCGACCATCCCGCCGAGGGCCGTCAGCGGCGTTCGCAGCTCGTGGGCGGCGTCCGCCACGAACTGCCGCTGCGAGGCGACCATCCCGGCCAGCCGGTCCAGCATCGTGTCCAGCGCGATGCCCAGCGCACCGATCTCGTCGTGCTTGGTCGGGCGCAGCCGCTCGTCCAGTTGGCCGGCCTCGATGGCCCGGGCCACGTGGATGACACGGTCCAGCGGGCGCAACGCCTCGCGGGTCGCCCGCAGCCCGAGCGTGCCGCCGACGACGACGGCGATCACCACCACGGCGACCAGCGCCCAGAGCAGGCGCCCCTGCACGGCGTCGACCAGCTCCAGCGAGCGCGCCAGCACGACGGTCCCGACCACGCCGTCCTCAGGGCTCGGCATCGGCACGATCAGCAGCAGCACGCGCCGAGACTCCTGTCGCACGATCATGGTGCGCTCAGCGCCGGGGCGCCCGGCATCCTGCGTCAGCATCGCCGGCGGCGGGGCCGGCCACGGCTCCTGATCCTCTTCGACGCGGGTCTGCTCGACGAGGTTGCCGTCCAGGTCGAAGATGAGCGCGCCGCTGTCCGGCCCGCTCAGACGACGGACCACCAGCGCGGCGATACGCGGCAGGCTGAACGGGGGCGGCGGCGGGCGCAGCCCGACCTCATCCGGTGGCGGGCGGCGATCCTCAAAGACACCCCGCGCCTTGTCGCGCAGGTTGTCGGCGGCGATGCCCACCAGCGCGCCGTCCATCTGGGCCAGGAACACGATGCTCAACGTCACCAGCGTGACGGCGTGCACGCCGACGTTGAGCATCGTCAACTGCCAGCGGATCGGCCAGTTACGGGGGTTGAGGCTCGCCAGGAAAACCACGGCTAGCTCGGGCCGCCCGAGAGCGCGTATCCGACTCCCCGCACCGTGCGGATCAGCTTCCGATCGGTATCGCTGAGCTTGTCGCGCAGGGCGCTCACATGAACCTCGATCAGGTTGCCGTCGCCCAGGTAGTCGGTGCCCCAGACCCGGTCCAGCAGCACGTCGCGCGTCATCACCTGGCGCGGGTGGAGCATGAACACTTCGAGCAGATCCAGCTCGCGGGGGGTCAGGTGGACGGGGCGACCGTCGAGGAAGACCTCGCGCGTGTCGCGGTTCAACTCGAGCGCCCCGAAGCGCAGCACCCGCTCGACGGAGCTGGTGCGCCGCCGCAGGACGGCCCGCACGCGGGCCAACAGCTCCTTGAACTTGAACGGCTTGGGGAGGTAGTCATCAGCGCCCGCTTCCAGCCCCTCGACACGCTCATCCACGTCGCCGCGCGCCGTCAGCATGATGATCGGCACGTCGCTGGCCTGGCGGATACGCCGGCAGACGTCGAGACCGTCCAGGCCGGGCAGGTTCAGATCGAGCAGGATCAGGTCAGGCCGGCGCGCGCTGAACGACGAGATCGCGGCCAGCCCGTCGCGGGCCAGCTCGACCTCGAAGCCTTCGTACTTCAGGCCCAGCTCGACAAAGTCGAGGATGGCATCCTCGTCGTCGACGACGAGGATACGGGGTGTCCCATTCGCGCCGGTTGATCCTGTGACCATCGCGTCCTCAACATCAGGATACCGTGTCGGGACAGCCGATGGAGCAGGTGGCGAGGCTGGTGTGGGCGATGCGGCCGGACGCTGGGGCGCTCCGGTGCGCCACGGGAGCCGTATCGTGAGGGGCATCGTCGGGATCCTGGCGCGGGCTGCGCGCCGTCTCCTTCGATGATGCCGCGCGTGGCTGAGGCTTCAAGCTGAGAAAGCTTGAGATTTGCTGAAGATGCGGCGCGACGAAACGGCTCCGACTCGGCGCGCCGCCAGCCTCGGGGCCGCCTGCACGGAGGCGGCGCTCAGGCGGCCGAGGGCGCTGCCAGCTCGTCGTCGGCATCCCGCGCAATGGTCATGATGCGCGTCGCCAGCACCAGATCCTGCACCATCGCGTACTGCCGCGGGGAGAGCGACAACCGAAGCTTGCGGTCGATGCGCTCGGCTGCGAGGGCCACATCCTGCACGAAATCGCCGGTCTGACCAGTGCCGCCCGTCGGAGCGGTGTGGGACGCGGGCGCGATCGTCGTTGCCGGAGCCATGGTCGTCACCTCTGTTGCACGTGTTTCGGGCGCGTCGAACGCCCGAGATGTTGGGGGTCTTCCCCCGCCGGCAGTGCGGCTCACCCGTCCAGAATGCACGGCGCGTGCCATGCCCTGGCGGAGCGTGCCTGCCTTGCACGTGCTCAGTCCCTGCCAGCCGGCAGACGTTACACCCGACGTGAGGCCGCGGGACCGCTGCAGCCCGCGCGACGCGCGTGCTGGAGGTACGAGGCTAGCGGCGCGAGCGCTCCAGGTCGAGGCTCTGACCGGCCGGCGTCTCCTTGACGATCACCCGCTTGATGCCCTGGAGCTGCGCGACGTGACGCGCGGCGGAGTCCAGGCTCTGGGCCGCCCCGAAAAGCATGTCCCGCAGGTGGGCGGGGAGATCGTCGCGCTCCTGGAGCAACTCCACGAGGCCCACCGCAACGGCCAGATCGTTGTTCAGCAGGTGGGCGATCTCGCGCGCGGCCAGTTGCACGCCCTCAAGCCGCGCCTCGTCGCGGGCGCGGCTCTCCAGCACGCCGACCGCGCCCGCCGGCACCATCTGCGAATCCAGCAGGCCCTCGACCGCCGGATGCTGCACGATGACGCCAGTCCGACCCGGCAGGTCGAAGCTGTGGCGTGCCGATGGGGCTTTGCGTGGAAGTGCCACCGGAGTCCTCCACCCTGACGCAGCCGCATGCACCACCGAGACTGCATCTGACGGGGTCATGCTACCGGCTGCCCCGACACGATGGCGCTACAACGACGCCACAATCAAGCGAAGCCGCGCCTCGTGACCACGCTGTGAGGGCGACGGAAGAGCGCAGCACACCATGTGGCGTGAGGACTGCTCCCCGGAAGCTGGCCTGAGTGACCCGGGCTCGAGTGGTCTTAGCCCGAGTGGTCAAGGTCGAGCGACGGTCCGGCCGGCGTCTCGTGCGTCACGACCCGCTGGACGCGCTGCAGCCGTTCGACGTGGGCGGTCGCGGCGCTGATACCCGCGAGCGCCCGCTCGACAAGGTCGTGGAGGGCCGGCGGCAGATCCTCGCAGTGACGGAGCAGATCGAGCGCCCCGACCGAGACGGCCAGGTCGTTGTTGAGCAGGTGGGCGATCTCGCGCGCGGCAAGGCGCACGCCATCCAGGCGCGCAGCAGCCACCACGTCGCATGTCACGGGTGGCGCTGGGGCGACGGCGTCGGTGACGGCGTCGGCGGGCCAGGAGAGCGTTTGCGGTCCTGGCGGCTGCTCGCCGTACGGAAGTCCCTCGTCCTGCACCGATCCCGCTCCTCGCAGCTTCAGACGTGCTCTCCGACGCGCCCGATCCCATCCGTAGTCACTGACCATCTTTGGGATGGCGGCTACCTCGAATGAATGAGTACGCGGACTGAAGCCCGAGGGCAGTATCCCAGGCACGCGCGGGCGCGTATGCCTGACAGCCGACATTTCAGATGTCGGCTGGCCGACACTTGTCTTTGTCTCAGCAAGGCCGAGGCGTTGGAGGCCTCGTCGTAGCCCTGGCTTAGGCGATCAGGCCCAGCAGCGCCGAGATGTACAGCCGAGATGTACAACGGTGCAATCGCGGCGGTGAAGACGGCGACAGCCGCCATCGACAGGCTGGACATCGCCCCAGCGGACTCGCCCTCCAGGAGCGCGGCGGCCGTCCCCTGGCCGTGGGAGGTCGTGCCGAGCGCGATGCCGCGCGCCAGCGGATCGGTGACGCCGAATCGGGTCAGCAGCATCGGCCCGAACATGGCCCCGATGGTGCCGGTCACGATGGCGAAGACAGCTACGAGCGATGGGCCAGTTCCGCGCGGTGGTGAGGGAAGCGATCATGGAATCGCACCTCTCCTGGTCAAGCATCGGACGGTCGTGGCGCTACGTCATTGCCGCGCTGAGTCGCACAACTGAATCTAGATGCCAGTATCCCAGGAGTCTGTTTCGAGTACTGCTGGCAAGCCAATAGCCCGGATGTCGGCCAGCCGACATCCGGGCACGGAACCAGTGCCGCCAGCGGTCAGGTACCATGTCGGGTACCCGTCGGGGTCGCGGTCGTCTCACAACGCTGCCCCCGCAGTACTGGAAGAGGCAGCAGGCATGGCTATCAACATTGAAGACCTTCGGCAGCGCGCCCGCCGGCGGCTTCCGCGCGCCGTGTTCGACTTCGTGGACGGCGGCGGCGAGGATGAGTGGAGCGTCCGCGAGAACCGCGCGGCGTTCGAGCGGATCACGTTCCGGCCGCGCGTCCTCGTGGATGTCTCGCAGCGGGACCAGACCACCACCGTCCTCGGGCAGGAGCTGTCCACGCCCGTCGTCTGCTCTCCGACCGGCATGCCCGGCCTGCTCTGGCCGCGCGGCGAGATCGAGGCGGCGAAGGCTGCCGCCAGGGTTGGCTCGATCTACACGCTGGCGACGCGCGCCACCTGCTCCATCGAAGAGGTCGCCGAGGCCGCCAACGGGCGCGTCTGGTTCCAGGTCTACGTCTGGCGCGACCGCGAGGTGACGAAGCGGCTGGTGGAACGGGCGGCGGCAGTCGGTGCGAAGGCGATGTTCCTGACCGTGGACGTGCAGGTCGTCAGCCAGCGTGAGCGCGACCTGCGGAACGGCTTCACCGTGCCGCCGAAGATCACCGTCAAGAACGCGCTCGACACGGTGCGTCGGGTGGACTGGATCCGTCGCGTGCTCGGCGGCCCCAAAATCACGGATCGCAACTTCCTGGGCCTCAGCGAGCGGGCTGGCGGCGACGATCTGGTGCGGCTCGGCGGCTATGTGACCAGCCTGCACGACTCGTCGGTGAGCTGGGAGGATTTCCGCTGGTTCCGCTCGCTCTGGAAGGGGCCGCTGATCATCAAGGGCATCACCACCGTCGAGGATGCCCGCATGGCTGTAGACCAGGGTGCCGATGGCATCGTGGTCTCGAACCACGGCGGCCGGCAGCTCGACTACATGGACGCCTCGATCGACGTGCTGCCGGAGATCGCCGACGCCGTCGGCAACCGCACCGAGATCCTGCTCGACAGCGGCGTGCGGCGCGGGACGGACGTCGTCAAGGCCCTGGCGCTCGGGGCGAAGGCGTGCATGGTCGGACGGCCGTACCTGTGGGGCCTGGCGTCCGGTGGGCAGCCCGGCGTCGAGCGGGCGCTGACGATCCTCCAGACCGAGGTCGACCGCACGCTGGCGCTGATCGGCCGCCCGACGCTGGCGGACCTGGACCGAACGGCGGTGCGCTGGCCGGGCAGCCGGCCAGCAGCGCTGGAGGCCAGCCCGGCCCGGTAGAGGCTGCTACGACAGCGCAGGAGCGGCTGAGCCAGGAGCGGCTGAGCCAGGAGCGGCTGAGCGTCCCCGAGCTGCCGTGAACGGGTTCAGTCCGAAGCGTTCACCGGTGTGACTTCCGAATCGCTGTCATGGCTCCAGGGTATCGGAAGAAGGTCCAGTCCGAAGCGTTCACCGGTGTGACCGATGGCGGTTTCACAGAAATGTGCGCGAGTTCCCTGTCATCCTGAGCCTGCGAAGGATCTCACCCGCTGACGCGAGCGTTGACGGTCAACGGGTGAGATCCTTCACTTCACTCGCAGGCTCGTTCCGTTCAGGATGACAGGGTGTGTTGCACGCGCGGCGCTCCGCTCCCTCGCACAGGGAGCGGAGGCCGGGGATGGGCGCTCTTCCCGGCGTTACGCCGCCGGGAAGCTGATCACCCGGTGCGCGAGGTCGCGCGCGACAATCGCGCCGACCTCGTCTGGCTGGCCCTTGTCCAGCGGCTTGAGCGTCCGCGCGGCATCCCCGAACGAGGCCAGATACGGCACGCTCAGGTCAACCGGCCGCTCCAGCCGCCGCGCCACCACATCCGACTTGAGACCGCGTGACGACGTGTTGTTCAGCATCAGCCGGGTCTGCTCGGGCTTGACGCCCAGCCGCCTGAGCATGGCGAGGCAGTTGGCCGTCGCCTCCAACGCCACCAGTCGTGGGGCGGTCACCACGCAGACCGTGGTGGCCTCCGGCAGCGCCGCCAGCGTCGCTTCGGAGAGCCAGGACGCCGTGTCCACGATCACGACATCGGAGCGCTCAAGCTCCTGTTCGATGGTCCAGCGGACCAGCAGCCCGCCGACCGTCGCGGAGTGCTCCGGCTGGTCGCAGCCCACCACCACCTTGACGCCGCTCTGATGCTCCAGCGTGATCTCGCGGAGCGCGTCGAGGTTGATGTGATCGTCGGCCGCGAGATCGGCCAGGGTGCGCTCGGTGTGCAGCCCGAGCATGCGGGCGGCGTTGCCGTAGGCGAGGTCGAGATCCACCAGCGAGACCGACTTGCCCGCCTCCGTCGCCAGGGCCACCGCCATGTTGACGGCCAGGGTGGTCGTCCCGACGCCGCCCTTGCCGTGCATGAACACCACCACCTGCTTGGCCGGCGGCTCCGGCGCAGCGACCGTCTCGACAGCAGCCGGCACGGCAGCGTGTGAGACGCGCCGCAGCAGCGACTCGACCTTGGCGGCCAGGATCCGCATCTCAATCGGCTTCGGAACGTACTCGTCCGCGCCCTCGGCGTAGCCGGCCAGGATCTCGTCGGTCTGCACTTTGGCCGAGAGCATGATGATCGGCAGGCTCTCGTGGCGAGGGTCGGCCCGCAGCCGGCGAGTCAGCTCGACGCCGTCCACGTTCGGCATGTTGACGTCGGTGATGACGAGGTCGGGCCGCTCGCGCTCCAGGAAGTTGAGCGCCTCCTGGCCGTCCACCGCCGTCTGGACGAGGTAGCCGCGCCGCGTCAGGAACGAGCTGAGCAGGCGACGAATCTGCTCCTCGTCGTCCACGAAGAGGATCTTCTGCTGGTCCATTCTCGATGCTCCTTGTCGCGGCGCCGCCGCGCTGGGCCCCAGGCTCATCCCGGGTCTGTGCTCAGGCAGCGCGGGCAGCTGCGCCGATCGGAATCAGGCAGTGGAAGGTCGAGCCCTTGCCCTCGATGCTGTCCGCCCAGATCCTGCCCCCGTGCAGCTTGACGATCTGCCGGGCGATGGGCAGGCCCAGGCCCGTCCCCGAGATCACCCGGGCGGCCCCGTGCTCGACGCGCGAGTACGGCTCGAAGACATGCTCCAGCATGTCCTTGTGCATGCCGATGCCGTTGTCCACCACCATCAGGTGCGCCAGGTTGCCCTCGGCGCGCGTCATCAGCACGATCTCCCCGCCGTCCGGGGCGTACTTGACGGCGTTATTGGCGAGGTTGGTCACCACCTGGGTGATCTTGTCGCGGTCGGCCACGAGGCTCGCGAGCGACTTGTCGAGCCGCAGGGTGAACGTGTGCTTCGGGGCGGTGGGCTGCATCAAGCTCGCCACGTCCGAGATGATGGCGTTGAGGTCGATGGACTCCAGGCTCAACTGGATGCGGCCAGACTCCATGCGGCTCAGGTCCAGCATCTCGTTGACGAGGCGGTTCAGCCGCCGCGCATCCTTGTTGATGTCGGCGGCGTACTCCTTCATCTCGTCCACGGTCAGGTCTTCATCGCGCATCATCTCGCTGAAGCCCTGGATGCCCGTCAGCGGGGTCCGGAACTCGTGCGAGACGATGGCCACGAACTCGCTCTTGACCTTGCTGACCCGCTCCAGCTCGGCCACGGCCTTGCCCTGCTCCTCGAAGGCCTCGGCGGTCATCAGGGCCGCCGCCGCCTGATCCCCGAAGAGGTCGAGCAGGCGGGCGTCGTCCTCGCTGAACTGGGTCGAGTCGTCGTAGGAGGAGATCAGCAGCACGCCCAGCGGCTTGCCGCTCGGGATCAGCGGGACGCCCAGGCCAGCCCGCAGGCCGCGGTCCCGGCCGCGCCGGCGCGCCAGGTCGGACGCCTGGTAGTCGTTGATGATGACCGGCTTCGCCTCGGCGAACGCCAGCCCGGCCAGCCCTTCACCAGGGCGCACTTCGGAGGAGGTGTCGATGTCCGGGGTCTGCCAGGTCTGGACCCGCCGGAGCAGCCCGGCCTCCGGATCCCAGCGGAAGAAGGAGCCGCTGCCGCCGCCCAGGAGGGTCGTGGCGTTGCGCAGGATCGACTGGATAACGGTGTGGGTGTCGGTGTGGGTGGCAAGCTCCGTCGAGGCGCGGTGCAGCGCCATCAGGCGGTTGGACTCGCGCTCACGGGATTCGAGCAGGCGGGCCGTCTCCAGGGCCACCCGCAGCTCACGGGCGACGCCCTCCGCCAGTCGGATGTCGTCGCCGGTCCAGGCGCGCGGAACGTCGTGCATCTGGAGCAGCAGCACGCCCACCAGTTGCCCGCCGAGGCTGATCGGCGTGGCGAGCACGGCCACCGCCCCGGTTCGCAGGTGGTCTTCGGGCTGGCCGAGGTCGTCGTGCTGCAGGCGGCCATCCGTACGCATGTCGGTCACGGCCACCGTGCAACCGTCGCGGACGGCCAACCGCGCGATCGGCAGCTCGATCTGGCTACCGATGCCGACCGGGGTCTCGCCGTTGCCGGTCCACTCATAGGCGATGCGGAGATCGTCCGCTGCCTTCCCCAGCTGCACCAGCGCCGACGAGATGTGCATCGCTGCGCCCATCTCGTCCAGCACGTTCTTCATCATCACTTCGTGGTCGAAGCCGGCGTGCGCGTGGCGGACCACCCGGTTGATGACCGCGGCGCGGTCGGCGCGAGCCTCGGCCTCGGAGACCGAGAAGGCGTTGTGCAGCGCGCCCGCCAGGAAGTGGGTCAGGACGGTCAGCAACTGCAGCATCTCGACGTCGACGGCGCTCGGGCGGTCGTCGCGCAGCAGCAGCGCGCCCACCAGCCGGTTGCGGGAGAGCAGCGGCAGCACCACGAAGGTGCGGGCCTGCCGCAGGGCCGGCAGATGGCGGATGAACGATCCCCAGGTGTCCGCGCCGCCGGTCGTCGCGTTGTCCACCCGCACGTCGTAGATCACGACGGGGCGGTTCTTCATCAGCGGGGTGCGGATCGGCTCGGGCAGCAGGGACAGGTAGAGGAAGAGGCCTTCCAGGTCGCTCGCATGCGGGCCATCGGCGGCCAGACCGGACAGGGACTCCGCCGTCTCGTCGTAGAGCAGGACGGCGGCGCTCGTCGTGTCGGGCATCACCTTGCGAATGCGCTGGAGGAACTTCGTCGAGATCTCGGCGGGCGGGTATGGCCCCGTCATGGCGCCGCTCACGTCGGAGACCAGCGCCAGCTTCTCGCCGCGCCGGTGCTCGGCGCTCAGCGAGGTGCCCAGCCGTGTGAGGTAGTAGTGAGCCACCAGCCCGGCCAGCATGCACGCGCCGACCCAGGCCACCAGGCTGGTCAGGTGCACCAGCAGGCTCCCGACCATCGGATCGGCGGCGGTGGCCGAGGCGTTCACCATCGCCCCGCCCCACTGGATGAGCTGGACGGCCAGGTAGGTCAGAATTGCGAAGACGAATGAGACCGAGAGATAGAAACCGCGGGAGCCGGGGTTCCGATCCAGCGGGCCAGCCGCTCGACGGCCGGCCTCCTCGGACCGGGTCGGCCACAGCCGCGCCGACGAGACGATCTGAGCCACTTCGACCTCCTGAGTTCGCGGCGAGTGAGAACGCTGCACGCACGCCGCCCACGCCCTTCCTCTAGAGGACAACGGCGGGCGACACCGTGAGAAAGACAACCGGCACGGAGATTTAGCCCCTATGCACTAGTTTGAACGGGGCCGGACCACGTGAAGCGTCACCATCTCGGGTACGAAATGCCTTCGCATCTCGTTGGCGACGCCGCGCCGCACGCTCGACACCCTGCGGATGTGCTATACAGCCGCTGCTGATGCTCGCCCCCTTTGCGCGCCACGCCGGAGTGGCGACGCCACCGCCGGCCCACGGCGCGTTCATCGGAGAATCGTCACGACAGCCCCGCCACGAGCGCCGAAACCCGACCGCGCATCCGCCAGTCCGGCTGATCCCCCTGGTCAATCCGACAGGCAGCAGGCCGCCCCGCCGGCCGTCGCAGCGCCGGCGCCATCTGCTGCTGCTGCGCCGGCTGTCCGTTCGTCTGTCACCTTCGAGGAAGCGCCGCCCAGACGCCGCCGGCCGGGCCTGATCCGCCTCATCGGGGTGCTGGCCGTGCTGCTGGTGGTCGGGACGGCCGCCACCGCCATCGGCTACCACTTCTGGTACGAGTCCACCTACTTCGTGGTCACCGACAACGCCCAGGTCACCGGCGACCTGATCCAGGTCGGATCGCTCAACGCCGGGCGCATCGTCGCGGCGCACGCCGAGGTCGGGCAGTCGGTCCAGGCCGGCCAGGAGATGGCCATCGTCCGGATCCCGCAGGAAGTGGGCATGCCGATGGGCGGCACCCGCGTGCTGGAAGACGCCGCCGCCGGCGACCGGCTGGCCGCCGTCCGCGCGCCGTTCACGGGCGTGGTGGTGGCCCGCCTGAGCCATGTCGGTGGGACCGTCTCGGCTGGCCAGCCGATCTACTCGATTGTCGATCCTACCCGCGTCTGGATCCGGGCAAACATCGAGGAGACGAAGCTCGCGCGGCTTCAGCCCGGCCAGCCCGTCGAAGTGTTCGTGGACGCGCTCGGCTACCACTTCGACGGCCGTGTGATGGCGATCACGCCGGCCAGCGCCGCCAGCTTCTCGCTGCTCCCGAGCCAGAACGCCTCCGGCAACTTCGTGAAGGTCACGCAACTGGTGCCGGTCAAGATTCAGGTGAACGCGGCCGGCGCAACGCTGCCGCTGGGCACCTCGGCAACGGTCCGGATCAAGGTCCGCGAGCCGGGCGGCGGCGTGCCGTGGCAGCCGTAAAGGTTTCCCTCACCGCGACGGAGGCCCTCACCCCCCGGCCCCCTCCGCTGCGCGGTGAGGTCAACTGATGGCAGCCGTCGCGCAGGCCGAGCGCCGGCCCCTCTTCCGCATCAGCCTCGCCTACCACTGGCAGGCGTTGATCGCCGTGGTGCTCGGCACCTTCGTGGTGGTGCTCAACCAGACCATCGTCAACGTGGCCCTGCCGCGCATTATCCAGGTCTTCCAGGCGACCGTCGATCAGGGCCAGCTCGTGCTCACCACCTACATGCTGGCCCTGGCCGTCTTCATGCCGGCCACCGGGTTCTTGACGGACCGTTTCGGGACCAAGCGAGCCTACATCGGGTCGGTGGCGCTGTTCACGCTGTTCACGGCCATGTGCGGCCTCGCCCCCAGCATCGACGTGCTGATCCTCTTCCGCGTGCTGCAGGGCATCGGCGGGGCGCTGATCATGCCGCTCGGCATGGCGATCATCTTTCAGACGGCCCCGGCCCGCGAGCGCGGCGCGGTGATGGGCATGTTCGGGCTGCCGGTGCTGGTGGCCCCGATGACCGGCCCGGTCCTCGGCGGCTACCTCGTGGACAGCGTCGGGTGGCGGCCGATCTTCCTGCTGGGGATGCCCGTCGGCATCGCCGCCATTATGTACAGCATGGCGATTCTCCACGAAACGCCCCGCAAGCACGAGGCCCGCTTCGACTGGCTCGGGTTCCTGCTGGGCGGCATCGGCTTCTCGGCGGCGCTGGCGGCGCTCTCCCGCGCGCCCGCCGATGGCTGGTTCGCGCCGCACCTGATCGCGCTGTGGCTCGTCGCGGTGGCGGCGATTGGCTGCTGGGTGATCATCGAGCTGACGGACCGCCAGCCCCTGCTCGACCTCGGCGTGCTGGCCGACCGCACCTACCTGATCTCGAACGTCGTCGTCTGCCTGCTGATGGTGATGATGTTCGGGTCACAGTTGCTGCTGCCGCTGTTCTTGCAGAACACGCGCGGCCTGACGCCGTTCGCCACGGGCCTGCTGATGGCCCCCGAAGCCATCGCCACGGCGATCATGATGCCGATCGCCGGGCGGCTGCTGGACCGGCTCGGGCCGAAGCCGCTGGCGATCCCCGGCCTGTTCGGGCTGGCGCTGGCGTACTGGCTCCTCTCACGGCTGGACCCGGACACGCCCGACTGGATGATTGCTGGCATCCTGGCGCTGCGCGGCGCGACTCAGGGCATGATGATGCTGCCGCTGATGACCGTGGCGATGGACCGCATCGCCGGGCCGAGGATGAGCCGCGCGACGGTCTTAGCCACCGTCATGCGGCAGATCGCCGGGGCGTTCGGCGCGGCCTCGGCGGCGAGCCTGCTGCTGACCCGTCAGCAGCACCACCAGGCGACCCTCGTGCAGACGGTCACGGCAGACGCGACAGCCGTCGCCAGCACGCTCAGCTCGATGATGGTGCGCCTGCTGGAGCAGGGCGTCTCGGCCGGCAACGCCTCGCTGATGGCGCTCGGCTACCTGAACGACCGCACGAAGCTGGTCGCCAGCGTCCGCGCCTACGACGACTGCTTCCTGGTCTACGCCGGCCTGTGCCTGCTGACGCTGGCGCCGGTGCTGCTGCTGCCGCGCCGACGCCAGCAACAGCACTGACGGCGCACGTCCCTGCCAGCACCCTGTCGCGGGCGCCCCACAGAATCCTGCACTGCGGCCATCGGGCGCGCCCCTGTCGCATGTCCCTGCCAGCTACCCGCACGTCCGTGGTATCGTCCCACGTCGAGACCTTTCCGGGAGCGATCACTATGACGCCGTCGTCGCCGTCCGCGCGGCCACCATCCGCCCAGGACCGTGAGCTTGACCCTGCGATGGCCGCCATCGGCGAAGCCATCGACGCGCTGGACGGTCTCGGGCTGGCCGACGAGCGCGGGCGCGTCGTCGTGGAGCCGGCCTCGGAGTTCCACTGGGACTGACTGAGCGAGCGTGGCCGCCTGACGCGGAGGCCCCAGCGGCCCGCCGGGCGGACCGGGTACGAAGGAGACCGGGCGCGTGGCTGACGAGTCGCTGCACTTCCTGACCATCCGAGGGGTTGGCGAGCGCTTGAGGCGACGGGAGATCTCGCCCGTCGAGCTGACCAGGGCTGCGCTGGCTCGTGCTGACGCGCTTGACGGCTCGCTGAACGCCTTTATCACCATCACCCACGAGGCTGCGCTCGAACAGGCGCAGGCCGCCGAGCGGTCGCTGCAGTCCGGGCACTACCTCGGACCGTTGCACGGCGTCCCCATCAGCCTCAAAGACCTGTATCAGACATCCGGCATCGCGACCACGGGCGGCTCGAAGATCCTCAAGGACTGGACCCCAACGGCCGACGCGACCGTCACGCGGCGGCTGCGGCAGGCCGGCGCAGTCCTCATCGGCAAGAACAACCTGCACGAGTTCGCGTTCGGTGCGACGAACGAGAACCCGCACTTCGGGCCAGCCCGCAACCCCTGGAACTCGGAGCGGATCACGGGAGGGTCGAGCGGCGGCTCGGCAGCGGCGGTGGCGGCCGGCATCGGGTACGCCTCGATGGGCTCGGACACGGGCGGCTCGATCCGCCTGCCGGCGGCCCTGTGCGGCATCGTCGGCGTCAAGCCGACCTACGGCCTGGTCAGCAGGGCCGGCGTGCTGCCGCTGTCGTGGTCGCTCGACCACTGCGGCCCGCTGACCCGGACCGTCGAGGACGCGGCCATCGTCATGAACGCCATCATCGGCTACGATGCGGCGGACCCGGCCTCGGCCACCCGCGTGATGCCCGATCTGACCACCGCCCTGGACGACCGGGTCAGCGGCCTGCGGATCGGGCTGCTGCAAGAGTACCTGGGCGAGAACGTCCAGCCAGAGGTCGCCGCTGCCGTCCGGTCAGCGCTCGGGAGCCTCGAGGGGCAGGGCGTGAGCATCGGCGAGCTGTCCGTGTCAGACGTGGAGTACCGCGCGGGGGCGGTCTTCGGCATCCTCTACTCGGAGGCAGCGGCCATCCACGAGCGCTGGCTGAAGACCCGCCGCGCAGACTACGGCGCGGACGTGCTGGAGCGGCTGAGCCAGGGCGAACGGCTGACGGCGACGCAGTACCTGCGCGGCCAGCAGGCGCGGCGGGCGCTGATGGAGCGCTTCCGGACCGTGTTCGAGACGGTGGACGTGATCGCCACCCCGACGACGGCCATCGTCGCGCCGACGATTCCGGAGTCACGGGGGCCGGTGGCGCGCGGGCAGCTGCTCGGCTTTACCCAGTTGTTCAACATCCTGGGCCTGCCGGCCATCTCGGTGCCGTGCGGCTTCTCGCGGAACGGGCTGCCCATCGGGCTGCAACTGGTGGGGCGGCCGTTCGAGGAAGCCACGTTGCTGCGGCTGGCCCACGTCTACGAGCAGCGGGCCGGCTGGCACAAGGAGCGGCCGGCGGTCTAGCCCAAACAGGGCACGCACATTCACCTCACCAACCTGCGCGAACCGGCGGCGGCCTGCGGCCGCCGCCACACACTGGGAGGCAGCATGGGACTGGAAGGGAAAGTCGCCATCGTCACCGGCTCGAGCCGGGGGATTGGCGCGGGCATTGCGAAGCGGCTCTCGGCGGACGGCGCGAAGGTCGTCATGACCAGCCGGGGCGCAGACCTCCTCAACAAGACGGCCGACAGCATCCGCGCGGCCGGCGGCGAGGTGCTGGCGATCCCCTGCGACGCCGGCATCAAGGATGAGGTTGAGGCGATGTTCGCGAAGGTGCTCGAGACCTGGGGCACGGTGGACATCGTCGTCAACAACGCGGGGTGGGCCAGCCCGATCTCGCACATCCTCGAGATGACGCCCGACCACTGGGACACCGTCATCCGGACCAACCTGACCAGCATCTACCTGCACTGCCACCGCGCCGCCAACATCATGGTGGATCAGGGCAAGAAGGGCGCCATCGTCAATATCAGCTCGTTCGCGGGGACGCGCTCGCACCGCTACATGGCGGCCTACGACGCCACCAAGGGCGGCATGGAGGCGATGACCCGCACGATGGCGATTGACCTGGCGGCGTTCGGCATCCGCGTGAACGTGGTGCAGCCCGGCGCGATCCACACCGAGGATCATGACGCCAGTCCCGAGGGGCTGGCCCGGCGCGGCGCGACGGTGCCGCTGGGGCGCGTCGGCTACCCCGACGACATCGCTGGAGCCGTCTCCTGGCTGGTCTCCGACGATGCCTCCTACGTGACGGGCATCACCGTGCCGGTGGACGGCGGTATGCTGGCGCAGTTGCGCTCGCCGCAGGTGGACTCGCCGCTGCCGCCGTCGGTGTCCGCTCGTCTGAAGAAGTAGGCTCTGGGTTCGGGGAGAATGCCCCCCGAGAACCCAGAACCCAGCGCCGGGAGCACGCATGCGCCAGTATCGCCTGATCCACGTCGACGTCTTCACGCGGACCCGCTTCGGCGGCAATCAGCTCGCGGTCTTCCCGGAGGCCGAGGGCCTGTCCGACGACGAGATGCAGGCGATTGCGCGCGAGATGAACTTCTCGGAGACGACCTTCGTGCTGCCGCCGGCCGATCCGACGGCGGACGCGAAGGTCCGCATCTTCACGCCCGGCCGCGAGCTGCCGTTCGCCGGGCACCCGGTGGTGGGGACAGCCTTCGTGCTGGCGCGGGCCAACGGCAAGCGCAGCCTGCGCCTTGAGCTGAAGATCGGGACGCTCGGCGTCGAGGCCGACCCCGGCGACGGCGTCACCGGCGAGGCCGAGATGGAGCAGCACGTCCCGACGTTCAGCCCGCCCCCGAACGCCGATCCGACCGCCCTGGCTGGCCTGCTCGGCCTCACGACTGAGGATCTGGCGCTGGAGACGCCGGCCGAGATCGGCTCGTCGGGCAACCCGTTCCTGTACGTGCGGCTGCGCTCCCTAGACGCGGTGCGGCGGGCGCGCGGCGTGGCCGATCCCCTGGTCCGCTACTTTGCCGGGCGCGAGCACCCGGCCGTCTACGCCTTCTGCACGGGCGGCGAGTCCCCCGAGGCCGCCGCGCACGCCCGCATGTTCAGCCTGGCGCTCGGGGCGGACGTGCGCGAAGACCCGGCCACCGGCAGCGCCAGCGGGCCGGCCGGCGGCTACCTGTTGCGGCACGGACTGGCCAGCCCCGGCCGCCTGCTGCTGGAGCAGGGCTACGAGATGCTGCGCCCGAGCCAGATCGGCGTCGGGCTGACGGTCACGAGCGGCGCGCTAACGCGGGTGACCGTCGGCGGCGGCGTGGTGCTGGTGGCCGAGGGCGCGCTGCTGGCCTGACGGCCGTCAGCCTTCGGTGGGCCAGCCCATCCAGGACGTCTTCTCGTGGTGCGACGTGCGCGCGGCCGGCTTGGTCTCCTCGTCCGGGTAGCCGAGGTAGATGTACCCCAGGATCTGGTGCTCGGGCGTCAGGCCGAAGAAGCGCTTCAGGCTGGCCGAATAGCACGGCTGGCCGCTGCTCCACTTGGTCGCCAGTCCCCGGGCGTGGGCGGCGAGCAGCAGGTTCTGGATGCCGCAGGCGACGGCGCAGACATCCTCGACGGGGTCGATCTTCGGGCCGCTGGGGGGGTCGCACGAGACGGCGATGACCACTGGCGAGCGCAGCGCCTTCTTCATCTGCGAGTCGATCAGCCCCTGGGCCTTCTCCGGGCTCAGCTCACCGTTGGCCTCGCAGGCGTCGGCGGCCATGATCTCGCCGAAGCGTCGGCGCGCCTCGCCAGCCACGACATGGAATTGCCACGGCTCGTTGAGGCGGTGGTTCGGCGCCCAGGTGGCGGCCTCGATGATCTCCTCGATCAGGGCGCGCGGCGGCACGTCCTGCCGCATCTTGCCGACGGTCCGTCGGGTCCGGATCGCTTCGAGCACATCCATGCAGGGTCATCCTCACGTTCTCGCCGGCTGGCGGGCGGCCGTCTGACGGGGTTCTGCCCCCACAGGAGACGCGCCGTTCGGCTGTCGTCGGCAGCTACACTCTTAGTACGGGCTAAGATGATACTGTGCGACGGCACTCCGCGTGCGAAATTCGGGGGGAGCCGGCAGGGCAATCGCATGTTGGGTGTGTCGTGCCGCCGCGTCGGGGCTTGAAAGCCCCGCCTACGATCCTGCAGTCGCTGCGCGACGCTCCAGTCTCACCAGTGCTTGCCGTTCCCTGCGTCCGTCGCGCAGCGACGGCGTGACTGTAGGCGGGGACTTCAGTCCCCGACCGCCCGTTCCATGATGCTTCGGGGACACCAATGAACATGCGATCGCCCTGCGTCGTGCCGCCGCGTCGGGGCTTGAAAGCCCCGCCTACCATCCTGCAGTCGCTGCGCGACGCTCCAGTCGCACCAGTGCCTGCCGTTCCCCACGGCCGTCGCGCAGCGACGGAATGACTGTAGGCGGGGGTTTCAACCCCCGACTGCGCGCCTCGTCGCGCTTCGGGAACACCAGCGAACATGCAATCGCCCTGGGGGGGCGGCGGGCCGATGATCGGGGCGCTGGACGGCCTGCGTAGGCTGGCGGATGGTGGGTTGGCGAGACAAAAGACGCCCCCGCTCCCGTGCACGGGAGCGGGGGCGTTGTGCAACTGCTCGAAGTGCCCGAAGGCTACAGCAGCTCCTTCGCCTTGGCCGCGATGTTGTCCGCGCTCATCCCGTAGCGCGCCCGCAGGGCCGGCGTGGGGCCGATCACCGCGAACGTGTCGCCCAGGCCCACGATCCGCATCCTGGTGGGGTGGTTCTCGGCCAGGAACTCGGCCACCGCGCCGCCGAGCCCGCCGGTGACGTGGTGCTCCTCGGCCGTCACGATGCCCTTGCACTCCTCGGCGGCCTTGAGGATCGCCTCGGTGTCGAGCGGCTTGATGGTGGTCATGTTCAGTACGCGGGCGTTGATGCCCTCGGCCTTGAGCGCGTCCGACGCCTTGACGGCCATCTCGACCAGCGACCCACAGGCGATGATCGCCACGTCGTTGCCGGAGCGCAGCTCGGTGGCCTTGCCCAGGGTGAACGGCGCGTCGGGGTCGGTGATGTCCGGCTCGGGCGTCCGGCCGCCGAGGCGGATGTAGACCGGCCCCTCCATCTCGTGAGCGGCGAGGGTCGCCTTGTACGCCTCGTGGACGTCGGCGGGGACGATGACGGTCATGCCGGCAAGGCTCCGCATGGTCGCCAGGTCTTCGACGGCGTGGTGGGTGCCGCCGGAGACGCCGAGCGAGATGCCGCTGGCGGCCGCGCCGATGACGACGTTCTGGTGGGCGTAGGCGACGTCGTTGCGGACCTGCTCGAGGGCACGGGCAGTCACGAACGGCGCGTAGCCGCAGACGTACGGCTTGAGGCCGACCGTCGCCAGCCCGGCCGCGATACCGACCTTGTCCTGCTCCGCGATGCCGCACTCGATGAAGCGGTCAGGGTACAGCTCGATGTACTCGCGGACGCCGAGCAGATCCTGGGTGTCCGCCGAGAGGATGACCACGTCCGGGTCGAGCGCCCCGAGCGTCAGCAACGCCTGACCGAAGGCGAGACGCGTCTGGCTCGCGGACTTCTTGTACCAGTCGGTGGTAAGTGCGTCTGCTGCCATAATCAGACCGTCTCCAGCTCGGCAATCGCCTTGTCGTAGATCTCCTGGTTGACCGCGTTCTGGTGCCAGAGGTGGGTGTCCTCGGCGAAGCTCGCGCCCTTGCCCTTGATCGTGTGCATGATCACGCAGTTGGGCTTGTTGCCGCTGAACGGCAGCGCATCGAGCGTATCGACGATCTCCGTCATGTTGTGGCCGTCGATCTCGCGGACTTCCCAGCCGAACGAGCGCCACTTGTCGGCGAGCGGCTCCAGGCCCATCACCTCGGCCACGTGGGCGCTCTGGGAGATCTTGTTGAAGTCGATGAGGGCGGTGAGGTTGGTGAGCCGGTACTTGGCGCCAGCCATCGCGGCTTCCCAGTTGGAGCCCTCGTGCAGCTCGCCGTCGCCGATCATCACGAAGGTATGAAAGGCCTGGCCCTTGATGCGCGCGCCGAGCGCCATCCCGACGCCAATCGAGAGGCCGTGGCCGAGGCCGCCGGTGCTCATCTCGATGCCGGGCACTTTGATGTCGGGGTGCATGCCGAAGGGCGGGCGGCCGTCGTCCATCATGTAGAAGCGGTCGCAGTAGCCCTCATCCACGATACCAGCCAGTTCGAGGGTCGCGCCGAGGCCGGCGTTGGCATGGCCCTTCGAGAGAATGAAGCGGTCACGGTCGGCCCAGTCCGGCTCGGCCGGGCGGACGTTCATCTTGTAGAAGTAGAGGGCGCTGAGCATGTCGGTAGCGGAGAGCGAGCCACCGGCGTGGCCGGTGCCGCCTGCCTTCAATGCCCGCCAGATGTTGCGGCGAATCTTGTTCGCCTGCCCCTCCAGGCGCTTGATGAGCTCATCACGTGTCTCTGGCATCGAAACTCCTCGTTGGTCAGCCGCCCGACCACGACGGCGTGGCCCAGTCTGGGCATAACAATTGGCCGAGGCGAGCGGCGACGATGCCCGAGGCCGCTCGTCGCCGCATCGCATGGTCCAGTTGGCGTGTCCATGTATAGCACAGAGCGCAGCGCCCCCCAAGTGGCGGCAGCCGCGCCTGCTATTTCAGCATCACGTAGGCGCGCGCTGATTCGGGGGGACTAGCGTTGGCGACAACTGTCGATGCCGTCAGCACGAACAGCATCGTGAGGACCACGGCAGTCCGTACGGCCCGGCACAAGGCCAGGCTCGAAGCGGTCTACAGTCCGACGAATGTCGTGATGTCGGCCAGTTGCTGTTCTTCGTGGGCGCGGTTCGCACGGGCCTGCTGGATCTGACGGTCACTCCTCGGACATGGCGGCGCGGTAGGCGATCTGCGGGTCCGGGGCGCCGTCCGCGTCGAGGGTGACCGTCACGCGGTGCAGCGTCCCCGTGAACGCGAACGGCAGCGCGTAAGCGTCGCTGACCGCCGAGCCCCCATCCCGACCGCACAGCACGCCGGCCGTCACCGCCACCACCGGCCAGGTCTTCGGAAGGGTCACCGAGCCGCACGGCTGCCCGTTCACCAGCAGCGTGCCAACCCCCTGCCGCCGACCCGTCCGGCGGAAGACGTAGGAGAGGGTCACGTCGCCGGTCGGGACGGGGATCTCGGCGCGCACGGCGAAGCGCTCGCGCTCGGAAAAGGCGTACTCGTAGACCAGATGGCCGCCCTGGACGTAGAGCACGTAGCCGCCGAAACGCGCCCCGGACGCCAGCAACACGCCTTCGACGGCTGCGCCACTGGCTGTCATGCCGCCTGCGGGGATCGTCACCTCGGCGGCGATCGTGTGCGAGCGGTCGGTGATGTCCGGCGCGCTGAACCGGTCCACCCGCGCCATGCCAGGGTAGAAGACGGTCGTCTGGCGCGCCCGCGCCGCCACGCTCTCGGCCAGCCGCTCGTACTCGCGGTCGTCCAGCGGCAGCGCGCCGTACGCACCCGCCTCGGACCACCACCGCTCGATCATCTGGCGCAGCCGCGCAGGCTCAGCCTCGGCCAGATCGTTGCTCTCCGAGAAGTCGCGGGCGAGGTGGTACAGCTCCCAGCGGTCATCCTCGAAGCGCTGGCCGCGCTCGTGCTTCGCCACCGCCTTCCAGCCGTCGTGCCAGATGCCGCGGTCGCCCAGCAGCTCGAAGTACTGGCTGGACTTGCGCGTTGGCGCGTCCTTTTGGTCGAACGTGTAGGCCAGGCTCTGCCCGTGCATCGGCAGTTGCGCTCGACCGTTGAACGTGGCCGGCACGTCCACGCCGATCAGCTCCAGGACGGTCGGCATCAGGTCCACGACGTGGTGGAACTGCCCGCGAATCCCGCCGCCCTGCCCCTCGCCGATGCGGGCCGGCCAGTGGACGATCAGCGGATCGCGCACCCCGCCCGCGTGGACGTCCTTCTTGTACCATTTGAGTGGCGTGTTGCTGGCCTGCGCCCAGCCGGTCGGATAGTGCCCGTAGGTGCGGTCGCTGCCGAGCGCGTCGATGGCCGCCAGCCCATCCTGGAGCGTCTCCGGCTCGTACTGGAGATGCTTGCGGGCGTTGACCGCGCCGACCGCGCCGCCCTCGGGGCTGGAGCCGTTGTCCGAGAGCAGCACCACGAGCGTGTTGTCGAGGACGCCCAGCCGCTCCAGGTGGCCGACCAGCGCGCCGACCTGGGCATCGGTGTGCTCGACGAAGCCGGCGTAGACCTCCTGCATGCGGGCGAACAGTCGCCGCTCGTCCTCGGACAGGCTGTCCCAGGGCCGCACATCGGCGTTGCGCGGCGCGAGCGCCGTATCGGGCGGCACGATCCCGAGCGCCTTCTGTCGGGCCAGCCGCTCCTCGCGGATCACGTCCCAGCCGCGCGCGTACTGGCCGCGATACTTCTCGACGAACGGTTCTGGCACGTGGTGGGGCCAGTGCGCCGCCCCGAACCCCAGGTACAGGAAGAACGGCCGCTCGGGCGCAACGGCCTGCTGATCGCGGAGCATGCGGCCGGCCTGGGCCACCAGATCCTCGGAGAGGTGGTAGCCCTCACCGCTTGGGGCGTCGATGGCGTGGTTGTCCTCGAACAGCTCCGGGTGCCAGGAGTCCGCCAGCGCCCCGTGGAAGCCGTACCAGCGGTCGAAGCCCCGGTTCAGCGGCCAGTCGCCGAACGGCCCGGCCGCCGTCGCCTCGTCCATCGGCATCAGGTGCCACTTGCCCACGGCAAACGTGTTGTATCCCTGGTCGCGCAGCACCTCGGCGAGGTTGGCGGCATGTCGGGTGACGCGCCCACGGTAGGCCGGGAAGCCCGTGGACCACTCGGCGATGATCCCCATCCCGACGCTGTGGGCGTTGCGCCCCGTGAGCAGGCAGGCCCGCGTGGGCGAGCACATCGCCGTGGTGTGGAAGTTGGCGTACCTCAGCCCCCCGGCGGCCAGCCGGTCGATGTTCGGCGTCTGGATCTCCGAGCCGTAGCAGCCGAGGTCGGCGAACCCGACGTCGTCCAACACCACGAACACGACGTTCGGCGCGCCGGCGGCAGCCGCTGTCGGCTCGGGCCACCAGGGCGTCGACTCTCGGTAATCACGGCCGATGACACCGCCGAACGCTGGCTCACTGGCGCTCACGCGCTCCCCCCTGTGCGGCCGTCAGTCCTCGACGCCGCGGACGCAAGGATGGTAGACGATTGTCTCCGCCCGCCCGCACCGTCTACCCTGCCGTATCCGCACCCAGGGAGACGAGCCGGCCATGCCGACCATCGAGCGCGACGGAGCGACGATCTACTACGAGGTCACGGGCCGCGGCTTTCCGCTCCTGCTGCTGGCCCCGGGCGGCCTCAACTCGGCCATCCCGTTCTGGCACCGCATGCCGCTCAACCCGATTGCCGCCTTTTCGGACGAGTTCCAGGTCATCGCGATGGATCAGCGCAACGCCGGCCAGTCGCGCGGGCCGCTGGTCGACCGAGACGGCTGGGAGATGTACGCCTCCGACCAGCTGGCCGTGCTCGACGCCCTCGGGATCGAGCGGGCGCTGGTGGCCGGCTGCTGCATCGGCGGGTCGTTCATCCTCCAACTGGTCGAGCAAGCGCCGACGCGCATCGTGGCCGGCGTGCTGATGCAGCCCATCGGCCTGGACGAGACCAACCCCGGCGCGTTCGGCGAGGCGACCTGGACCCCCTGGGGCGAGAACCTGATCGCCAACGGCCACCCGCTGACGATGGAGCAGGTCGCCGCGTTCGGGCACAGCCTGTTCGATCCCGGTTTCGTGTTCAGCGTCTCACGGGAGTTCCTGCCCGGCATCGCCACCCCGCTGCTCCTGCTGGACGGCAACGACCGCGCCCATCCGAAGGGCATCTCCGAGGAGATCGCGCGGCTGGCGCCGGGCATCGAGCGCGTCGAGCGCTGGCGTGAGCCGGAGGTCGTCGCCGAGGCCACCGAGACGATGCGTCAGTTCCTTCGCGCGCACACGCCGGGCGGTCGCTGAGATGGAAGGCATCGAGCGCACTGCCTCCGTGGATACGCCCGACGTGACACCGGCGACGGCCACAACCGCCGCCACGCCGGCCGATGCAGCCTCCCCGCCACCCGCGCCCACCCAGGAGCTGCTCTGCACGATCTGCAACCTGCGCGCCTGCTGGGAGGCCCCGGCCGCCCCCTGACCCTCCACGCGGCCTGCACGGCTGCTGCGCCCGGGGTACACTGCCGCCAACAGCAGCCAGCACGGCACGCGAGGAGCACCACACGATGACCACCACGACTCGACCGACCGTGACGACGGACCTTCAAGGTGTCCCGTACACCTCGCAGCGCAGCCCCGTGATGGCGGTCAACGGCGTCGTGGCCACGAGCCAGCCGCTCGCGGCGCAGGCCGGCCTCTCGATGCTCCAGCAGGGCGGCAGCGCCGTGGACGCCGCCCTGGCGACGGCCATCGCGCTGACGGTGCTGGAGCCGTGCTCGAACGGCATCGGCGGCGACGTCTTCTCGCTGGTCTGGGACGGCTCGAAGCTGCACGGCATCAACGGCTCGGGGCGGGCGCCGGCCGCCACGACACCGCAGGCCGTGCGCGCGGCCGGCCACGCCGAGATGCCCAACCGCGGCTGGTGGCCGATCACCGTCCCAGGCGCGCCGCGCGCCTGGGCCGACCTGCACGCTCGTTTCGGCAAGCTGCCGTTCGCGAAGCTGTTCGAGCCAGCCGTGCAGTACGCCCGCTACGGCTACTTCGTCTCGCCGATCATCGCGCGGGCCTGGAATACGGCGGCCACCAAGACCTACGCTGGCCTGACCGCACCCGAGTTCGCCGGCTGGTTCGAGACGTTCGCGCCGAACGGCCGCCACCCGGGCGCCGGCGAGCGCTGGAGCAGCGAGGGTCACGCCTCGACGCTCGAAGAGATCGGAGTGACGGGCTCGAAGTCGTTCTACGAGGGCGCCCTGGCCGAGAAGATCGCCGCGTTCTCGAAGGCGACGGGCGGCCCGATGACGGTGGACGATCTGGCCGCGCACACCAGCACCTGGGTCGAGCCGATCCGCACCACCTATCGCGGCTACGAGGTCGCGGAGATCCCGCCGAACGGCCAGGGCATCGCCGCGCTGATCGGCCTGAACATCGCCGAGGGGTTCGACCTGGGCAGCCTGCCGCGCGAGTCGCTGGAGGCGTACCACCTCCAGATCGAGGCGCTGAAGCTCAGCCTGACCGACGCGCAGGCCTACGTGGCCGACATGGATCACGTTCAGGTGCCCGTCTCGGGGCTGCTCGACAAGGAGTATGCCTCGCAGCGCGGCTCGCTGATCGGCCAGCGGGCCATCACGCCGACGGCCGGCAAGCCGAAGGCGGGCGGCACCGTCTACCTCTGCGCCGCCGATGCTGACGGCATGATGGTCAGCTACATCCAGTCGAACTACCAGGGCTTCGGCTCGGGCGTGGTGGTGCCCGGCGCCGGCATCTCGCTTCACAACCGGGGGTACGGCTTCACGCTGGCGGACGGCCACCCGAACCAGCTGGCCCCCCGCAAGCGGCCCTACCACACCATCATCCCCGGCTTCCTGCTGAAGGAAGGCGAGGCGGTCGGGCCGTTCGGCGTGATGGGCGGCTTCATGCAGGCCCAGGGGCACATGCAGATGGTCATCAACACGGTGGACTACGGCATGAACCCGCAGGCCTCGCTGGACGCGCCGCGCTGGCGCTGGGATGGCGGCATGACGGTGGCCGTCGAGCCGGAGACTTCGCCGGAGATCGTCGCGGGGCTGCGGGGGCGCGGCCATGACGTGCAGGTCATGTCGGACGGCTCGTACGGCCGGGGCCAGATCATCTGGAAGCTGCCCGGAGGCGGCTACGTGGCCGGCTCGGACAAGCGCGCAGACGGCTGCGCGGCAGCGTACTGAGCGTACTGATTGACTATGCGGCAGGCAGTGGACTCAAGAGCAAACATCAGCATTCCACCAGCTGCAGTTGATGTTTGCTCCGTCATCCCGAGCGCAGTGAGCCTGCGAACGAAGCCGAGGGATCTTCCCCGTTGGTTCGACGTGTACACGGGGAAAGCTCCCTCCACTCCGCTCGTGCCTCGCTTCGGTCGCGACGACAGTCCCGCGATGTCACCTGTCGCTACCTCCCACTGCCTACCGCCTACTGCATACTGCCTACTCGCGAAGGAGGGGATTCCTCGATGATTGAGAACTCGATTCTGAAGAAGAATCGCCAGGGGTTGAAGGCGCTCGTGCTCTCGCTGACGTTCCCGTCAACCGAGGCCATCGAGCTGGCCGCCCGCATCGGCTTCGACGCCGTCAACCTCGACGGCGAGCACGGCTCGTTCAACCCGAACGAGGTCGAGCTGATCACCCGGGTGGCGCACGGCTACGGCATGTCGGTGACGGCGCGCGTCCCGAGCATCGATTCGTGGCAGATCAACCTCTGGCTGGACCGTGGGTTGCAGGGCATCCTCGGCCCGCACGTCGAGAGCGGCGCGGATGCCCAGAAGCTGGCGGACGCCTGCCTCTTCCCGCCAGATGGCTGGCGCTCGTGGGGCGGCGGTCGCGGCACCCTCTTCAACGAGGACGCCGAGATCTTCTCGCGGTTCCCGGAGGGCAAGCTCGGGTTCGCGAAGTGGGCGAACGCCAACATGATCGTCAGCGCGCAGATCGAGTCCAAGAAGGCGTACGACAACCTGGACGAGATCATCGCGGTGAAGGGTCTGACCTACATCGCCGGCGGCCCGAACGACTTCGCAGCCTCGCTCGGGTTCCCCGGCCAGCCGGACCACCCGGAGCGCGTGCGCCTGACCGCCGAGATCGACGCCCGTGCCCGCAAGGCCGGCAAGAAGGCTGGCGGCGACATGAGCGTGACGATGGATCTGCAGTCGCTGATCCTCGGCGCTGGCCGCGACTTCGTGGCCCAGCACAAGGACGACAAGGTCAACAGCTAGGCCAGGAGGAACGATGCCTGTTCAGGCTGCTGGCGGCCAGACGCCGGAGCTTGCCGATGACGTGTTCATCGCGCCGAACGCCGAGGTCAGCGGCGCGGTGCGCATGGCCGAGCACTCCAGCGTCTGGTTCAGCAGCGTGGTGCGCGGCGCGGGTGCGCTGGTCACGCTCGGCGTGGGCGTGGACATCCAGGACAACTCCGTTGTGGACAGCCAGCCCGGCCAGCCGTGCAGCCTGGGCAGCTACACCAGCCTCGGGCACGCCGCGAAGGTCCACAGCTCCCAGGTTGGCGAGCACGTCCTCGTCGCCATGAACGCCACCGTCATGCCGGGCTGCGTCATCGGCGACGGTTGCATCATCGCCGCCAACGCCATCGTCCCGCCGGGGACGGTGGTGCCGGCCGGCTCGCTCGTCGTCGGAGATGCGGGGCGCATCGCTCGCGAGGTGCGCCCGCCCGAGCGCGAGCGCATCGAGCAGACCTGCAAAGGGTACATGCGGCTGGCGCGCGAGTACCGCCAGGGGATCGGGCGCGGCTGGTAGCCGCCGCCCGACCCCAGGTATCCGTTCCTCGGCTCGCGCCGCCCAGGGCGATTGCGTGTGCGCCGGTGTTCCCAGAACGTGGCAAGACGGGCAGTCGGGGGTTGAAACCCCCGCCTACAGTCATGCCGTCGCTGCGCGACGGACGCCGGGAACGGCAGGGGCTGGTGAGCCTGGAGCGTCGCGAAGCGACTGCAGGATGGTAGGCGGGGCTTTCAAGCCCCGACGACGCTGCATGACGCGCTCATCATGCAATCGCCCTGTCGCGCCGCCGCGCTACGTTGCCGTCGCCCCGCCGGATGGACGACCATGCCCCTCGACGAGCAACGATGCTGGGAGGTGTCCTATGAAGGTCGTCAAGCTGAGCGAGCTGCCGAGCGAAGCCGTCAACACACCGCTGTTCACCGGTGGCGACGTCAGCCGCCAGACGCCGTTCGCCCCCGATGAGATGACGAACATGAACTTCGGGGTGGTCAGCTTCGCGTCGGGCTCGCGGAACAAGATGCACCGTCACACCAGTGACCAGATCCTGCTTATCACCGAGGGCACCGGCGTGGTGGCGACGAACAGCGAAGAACGCACCGTCTCCGCTGGCGACGTGGTGCTGATCCCGGCCGGCGAGGATCACTGGCACGGCGCGCCCGGCGCAACCTCGATGGCGCACATCACGATCCAGGCCAAGGGCAGCACGACGACGCAGATCGAGGAGTAGGCGAGGCGGCGGGCTGCCGGCGCGGTTCCAGGCAAGGTGCTGGCGGATGTCCTGGGGGCAGACACGCCCCCACGATTCCCTATAACGTGCCATGCTTCTGCACTGGTGCCTTGGCGAAGGCTGCTCAGGCGTCGGCAGGCCCCATCTGCTCAGGCGTCGGCAGGCCCCATCTGCTCGGCGTTGGCCGCAAGCTCGACGGCCCGTCGAGCGGCATCCACTTGCGTTCGTGCCGCGCGGAACTGGGCAAGGTTCTGACCGCTCGGGTCCAACTGGGCGGCCCGGTCAGCCTCGGCCAGCAGCAGCTCGCGGTCGTACAGCTCCGACCGCAGCTGCTCGGCGGACTTCCCGCCCATCATGCTGCGCGCCATGCTGTCGAGCATGCGATTCTGCGCGATCAGATCTTCGGTGCGGTCCTGGGGGCGACGGCGAACTGGGCGGCGATTCGAGCGTTTTGGCACATGGTCTCCTCTCGCTTGTCGAGCGCTGGTGCTGTGCGCGGTGCGTGACGCCGGTCCGGGCGGTCCGCGACGCGCCAGAAGCGTCGGCGCGGAGACGCCGGGTCGGCAACGAAAAAAGCCGGGCCTCTTCGGCCCGGCCTCGATGAACGATTTAGCGGTAGGCGCGGCTCGACCCGCTGGAGCCACCCCGCTGGCGGGAGAAGCAGTCCGAGCAGTAGACCGGTCGGTCGCCGCGCGGCTGGAACGGGACGCGGGCCTCCTGGCCGCACTCGGAGCAAAGGGCCGTGTACATGGTGCGCTCGGAGCGGCCGTACCCGCCGCCACCGTACGAGTCGCCGGAACTGTACCCTCCAGAGCTGTACCCGCCCGAGCTGTAGCCGCCGCCGTACCCGCCACCCGAGTCGTTGCGGCTGGCCTTACGGGCGGCCCGGCAATCGGCGCACCTCGACGGCGGGCTGTCGAACCCCTTCGAGGCGAAAAACTCCTGCTCGCCGGCAGTAAAAACAAAGGACTGGCCGCAATCGCGGCACGTTATCGCGCGGTCTGCGTAACTCAACGCTGACACCCCAGGGACAGTGGCTTGGCGGTTCCGTCAGCGCGAGACGACGAGGGGACGCAACAGCGGTGCATGACCACCGCCTGCAGCCGCCCAGCCCGAGGGCGGACCGGCGAAACGAACCAGCACCATGAGTATATCCGACGCCCCACACACGCCCCGGCGTTTTCGTCGCAAACGGCTGTCAGGCATCTGCCGGGTGGGTCGGTCCAGATGCCCGGGGGGGCCGCCGGGGGCGCACCGAGACATGCCGGCTCTCGGGGAGGTAGAAGCGCCACGGGAGCGCTGCCCAGGCGCCGGCGTACTCGACGTTGATGCGCGCCGACCTGTGAACCTGGCCGAGGGGTGCACTGTTGCGGCGCTCCAGCCAGAGCGGCCCCGTCGTCTCGGCTGTCAGGTCGAGGCCGTTCAGCGTCCGGTCGATCCCCAGTGCCCGGCCCAGGCGGCCCGGACCGTTGGTGCCCTCGAGCAGCCCAGCGTCCGGCTCCAGGGCGCGGATCAACACCGCGCCGGCCTCGCCGTCGGCGTGCGCCACCACGTTGAAGCAGTGATACATCCCGTAGATCAGGTAGACGTAGGCGTGCCCTGGCGGCCCGTACATCACGCGTGTGCGGGCGGTCTGGCCCTTCGAGGCGTGGCTGGCGAGATCGTCCAGCCCACCGTACGCCTCCACCTCGACGATCCGGCCCGAGCGGCAGCCGCCCGGCAGCTCGTGGACGAGCCACAGGCCGAGCAGATCCGGGGCAACCTCCAGGGTCGGACGGGCGTAGAATGCACGCGGAAGCCGCTCGCTGTTCGCGCTCATGCACGCACCCTCAGACAGGCAGAACGAGGTGGATCCCAGGGATCGGGATAGGGATAGGGATAGGGGAAAAGCTGCAACTTCCAGTTGTCGTCCTGAGCGCAGCGAAGGACCTCACCCGCTGACCGTCAAGCCCGCATCACCCGTCGAGTGCCACCCGGCACCTCACCCGCTGACCGTCACGCCCGCATCACCCGCCGAGTGTCACCCGGCACCCCACCCGCTGACCGTCACGCCCGCATCACGCGTCGAGTGTCACCCGGCACCCCACCCGCTGACCAGCAGCACTCGCGTCACGCGTCGAGTGCCACCCGGCACCCCACCCGCTGACCGTCAACGCTCGCGTCAGCGGGTGAGGTCCTTCGCTGCGCTCAGGATGACAGGGTGGGGTGCGCGTCGCTCACCATTGCCTGACGCCCTCCCCTTATGGCAGCAGCGCTCCCGAGTCCAGCGCCACCGTCTGTCCCGTCACCGCCTCGTTCGTCAGCAGCTCGAACATGGTGGTGGCGACCTGCTCCGGCGAGACGGACCGCTTGAGCGGCAGGCCATCCGTGATCTGGGCCAGCCGCTCCTCGCTGGCGTGCGCCCACCAGCGCGTCACGACGAGGCCTGGGGCCACCGCGTTGACCCGGATGTCCGGGGCCAGCGCCAGCGCCAGGCACTTCGTCAGGTGGATCGCGGCGGCCTTCGAGACGGCGTAGGCCATGCTGCTGCCGGCCACCTTGAGGCCTGCGATGGACGCCACGTTGCAGATCGCGCCGCCGCCGGAGCGCCGCATCGCCGGGGCGACCGCCTTCGAGCAGAGCCAGATCCCCTTGACGTTGACGTCCATGATCTTGTCCCACTCCTCTTCGGGCATGCCGTCGAGGTCGTTCATCGGGACGAACTGGGTGTAGCCCGCGTTGTTGACCAGGAAGTCCAGCCGGCCAAACTCGCGCTCAGCCTGCTCGACCATCGCCGCCACGTCTGCCGCGTTCGAGACGTCCGCCCGGATCGGCAACGCCTTGACCTCGCCCTTCGTCAGCTCCTCGGCCGTCGCGACGGCATCAGCCTCGGACCGCGAGTAGTTGACGATGACGTTGACGCCCGCCGCGCCGAGCAGCGTCGAGATCGCCTTGCCCATGCCAGTGCCGCCGCCCGTGACGATAGCGACCTTCCCCTTCAGATCCATCACACACACTCCATTCCGTCGGTGGTCCTGGTGCGAGCCTCACTGCCTGCACGCGCACGCGAGCCACGCTCGCTCGGACGGTTTCCCGTACCGTGTCAAAGCTCCGCTGAACGCTCAAGGGTAGCCGCGCGCCGCGCCCGCCAGCCACCATCGCGCCCGTCTGCAGCAACAGGTTTCCGGGAATGCCCCTGGAATGTCCTATACTGGCGGTCTCTCGATCGACCAACACCCGTGCCGATTGGCGTCCTGGCAGACGCACCGGCGCGCGGGGCAGCCCGAGCCAGAGCTGGGGGGCTCAATGGCTGATCGACGGCGCGGCCTGATCGTCGCCCTCGCGTTGCTCCTCGCATCGCTGGGGGCATCTATGGCTGCCTGTGGCCTGCCGGGCGCGTACGTCGAGTCCGCGATGCTCTCCCGCCAGCTCGGCGGGCAGGGGTACACGGGGGTCGGCGTCACCGTCACGTTCAACAGCGTGAACGGGGTCCGCAAGGACACGCTGACCGTGACGCTGGATCGACCGCCGGCCGCCGCGACCGACGAGCAGGCAGCCGGCGACGTCGCCGCGTTCACCCTTGAGTGCTTTCCGCGCATCGACGAGGTCGAGAAACTGGTGATCGTGCTGAAGTCGGCCAGTGTCGAGCGGTCGTTTGCGCGCTCGCCCCGAGACTGGCGTGAGCACGTCTTCCTGATGACGCAGCCGCCGGGCATCGGCAACGCGGTCACGGCGCTCAGCACCTTCGGGGACCGCTATGAGCCGCGCGGCGTCGTCAGCGATTTCGCCGCCGACCAGCCGATTTTCCACGCCGTCATCACCATCCAGAACCTGCCGGCCGGGTCCGTGGTCAAGGCACTCTGGGTGGCCGTGGACGCGCACGGCGAGACCCCGCCCAACACGGTGCTGACCGCGACGGAGGCGCGCGTCGAAGGCTCGCGCAACATCGACTTCACGCTGGAGCCGACGGCCGGTCGCCTCCCGCGCGGCATGTACAGGGTAGACATCCTGCTGGATGGGCAACTGTCGCGAACGCTGCCGTTCACGGTGGCCGGCGGCTGACGCGGGGCGCTGAAGCAGGGCTGACGCGAGGTCTGCCCGGCCCACGTCGGTGTGGTCCGGTCCTGTCCCGTCCGGAATCTCGAAAACGGGAAACCTTCAGCGCGCTGCTGTGGGCGTCGATGATGTAGGTGAGATGAGTACGACGCCGATCGCCCGAGTTGCAGCGCTCTACCGTGCCCAGACGGCCACGGAGCAGCACCGCATGCCGCAGGAGAACATCGTGCAGGAAGAGGTCTTCCGGGCACGGCTCTGGCAGGCCACGCTGGCGAAGACGATGGCGGATCACAACCGCAAGCGCCGAGGGCGGTAGCAGCCCGCGCCCGCTGCAACGGCGACACGACCTGCCCAGACACCGAGCGGCTCGTGACCCGCCGACTCGCCGATGTCGGGTGCGACTGCGGGCTGGTGGGTAAGCTCCAGCTCGCTGGCACCGCCAACGGCCGTGTTCGCGTCGTCCTGGCTGCACACGCTGGGCATGCTCTCGGTGGTGAACCGGCTGCCCGACGCCGAGCGCCGGCGCTTCGGGCTGATCGGGACTGGCGCCGGCGAGTACCTGGACGCCAGCGCACCGTGGATGACACAGGTCGAGATCCCGGCCCGCGAGCAGGGGCGCATCGCCATCGATCTGCTGTTCTCGCTGCTTGATGGCGCCACGGAGCAGCGCGGCCAGGAGATCGTCCTGCCGATGCGGCTCGTCGAGCGGGAATCGACGGCGCCGCCGTCAGCCCCCAGCACCTCCAGCCCCAAGAGCGACGCGGCGATCCCTACCCCTTCGCTTTCCGGGCCGGCGTGCCGGTGCAGGCCTCCAGCACTTTGATAGTGGCGCTCTGGTCCTCGTCGCCGAGGCCGGCTCCCAGCGCGAGCGCGTGAAGCTGATACGCCGCCGCGCCCATCAGGCTGGGCACCCGGAGCGAGGCCGCCAGCGCCGTCGCCAACCCGAGATCCTTGTGCGCCAGCGAAAGCTTGAAGGTGGGCGAGAAGTCGCCGGTCAACACCCGGTGGGTGATCGCGTTCCCGAGATGATTGCTGTTCGCGGCCGTGTTCGCCATCACGGCGACGAGCACCTCGGGATCGAGCCCGGCCGCCGCCCCGATCGCCATCCCCTCGCCGGTCAGGGCGCAGATCGCCGTCGAGACGAGATTGTTGACCAGCTTGGTGGTGACGCCGGCGCCGAGCGGTCCGCAGTAGAACCGCTTCGAGCCGAGCGTGTCCAGCACGTCCGCGACCCGCTCCACCACGGCCGGGTCGCCGCCCACCATCAGCGTCAGGTCGCCCTTCGCGGCGGACGGCGGCCCCTTCCCGACCGGCACGTCCAGCATGTCCACGCCGCGCGCCTTGAGCGCCTCGCCCACGCGGCGGGTCGTGTGCGGCTCGATGCTGCTCATGTCGATGTAGACGGCGCCGGCCTTCGCGCCGTGGATGATGCCATCCTCGCCGAGAGCCACGGCCTCCACGATGGCCGGGTTTGGCAGGCTGCTCACCACGATCTCGGAGCGGGCGGCCACGTCGGCCGGCGATGCGCCCCGCTCGGCGCCAAACTCCATGACGGCCTCGACCGCCGTGTCGTTCAGGTCGAAGACGGTGATCGGGTAGCCCGACTTCGCGAGATGGCTCGCCATGCCGCCGCCCATCATGCCCAGCCCGATATAGCCGATAGTTCGCTTTGCCGCTGTCATAGGTACTCCGTTACCGTGGGATGCGCGGTGCTGACGGTGCCGTGCCAGGCACCCGGTCAAAGACGATGGCGGTGCGGGCGCCCGGCGAGCTCACGTTCTACCCATCGACCCAGACCTGCCGCAGCGAGACGTTCGACTCGCCGTCCGTGGTGAACCCCTGGACCCGCGAGCGCATGATGTAGAACTCGGGATTGGGCGAGACCGGGATCACGAACGACTGATCCTGGATGTACTGGATCATCGCCTTGTACTTCGGCTTGCGCTCGTTCTGGTCGTAGCTGGCCTCGGCGTCTTCCATCAGCTTGCGATACTCGGGCGCGTCGAACTTGGTCATGCCGGTACCGGCGTGCCAGGCGGCGGCCCCTCGGAACAGCGTGCTCGGATCGAGGTTGGCCCGCCCGTAGTTGTGGATCGCCATCTGGAACTCGCCGGCCAGGTGCCGCTTGTCGTAGACGGCCGGCTCGACGTCCTCGATCTTCAGCTTGATGCCGATCTTCTCAAGGTCAGCGGCCATGATCTGAGCCAGCGCCGTGAGCTCCTTCTGGCGGGCCGTGCAGGTCAGGCACTGGACCTCCAGGCCATTCGGGTAGCCGGCCTGCGTCATCAGCTCCTTGGCCTTGTCCAGGTTGAAGGAGTAGGTCTTGTCCAATTCTGGGAACCACGCCCAGGAGTGGGACGGCAACGGCTGTGAGGTGGCCGATGCCAGCCCCACCAGCGTGGTCCTGACGAAGCGCTCGCGGTCGATGCCCCAGTTGATCGCCTGCCGCAGCAGCTTGTTCTCGAACGGCGCCGAGATGGACTGGAGGAGCACGTCGTAGAAGAGGCGGACCGGCGCCTGAAACACCTTGAGGTTGCTGTTCGACTTCAGGCGAGCGACCTCGGTCATCGGGAGCCGCGCGATCACGTCAACCTGGCCCGATTCGAGATTCGCGGCCATCGTGTTGGCGTCCCCGAAGCTCCGGACTTCGACCTCGTCCAGGTACGGCAGGTCCGTCTCGTAGTAGTTGGCGTTCCGCTTCCAGAGCGCCCGCTCGCCCGGCTGCCACTCCTCCCAGGTGAACGGGCCGGTCCCGATCAGCCGCTGCTTCCAATTGTCCAGATCGATCGTCTCCTTGGAAACGATGAACTGGCGGGCCAGCAGGTCCACGATGGCCGGAAACGGCGCGTCGAACCGCCAGATAGCGGTGGACTTGTCGGGCGCCTCGGTCTTGGTGACCAGCATCGCCTGCGGCCGGAACAGCGAGCCGACCTTCGGGTCCTTGGCCCGCTCCACCGAGAAGTTGAAATCTTCAGAGGTGACTTCCTTGCCGTTGCTGAACTTGACGCCGGGGCGGACCTTGAGGGTGATGCTCCTGCCGTCCTGGGCCACCTGCCAGGACTCGGCAAGCTGCGGGTTCGCCTTGATCTCGGTGTCATAGCGGACCGGCGTGCTGAACAGGTTAGTCAGGTAGATGGTGGCGGTCGGCTGCTGGACGAACGGCTCGAGGTTGCTGTTATCGCCCACCTGCGCCATGACCAGCTTGCCGCCCTTCTTGGGCTGGCCGGCCGGCTTGGCGTCCGCTGCTGGCTTGGCGGCCTCTGTCGGCTTGGGCGCGCTGGCCTCGCCGGGCTTGGCGGCGGCGGCGACGGGCTGGGTCGCGGCCGGTGCCTGCTGAGCCGGCTTGGCAGCCTCCGCCGGCTTGGACTCCGCCGGCTTGGACTCCGCCGGCTTGGATGGCGGCGGCGGGGCGCCCGGCGAACAGGCGGCCAACAGCGATGTCGCCACCCCGCCAAGGGCAGCCTGGATCACCATTCGACGTGAGATGGGCCGGCGCCCGAACGATCCCATGAGACCCCTCCGTCCTCCGGAGAGCGACTCTCCGGGTGCGGCCGCGTTGCCGCGTGCTGCTGCGTGTCGGCTACATTCGGCGGTCCAGCCGCCAACCGTGCGTGAATGCCCCTTCAGGTATCTTGGTCAGATGTGACGGTCAGATGGTGATGCCAGCGGGCCACGCCCGAATTGCTTGAGGATGGTCGGCTTTGCTGATCCGGCTCCCCCTCTCCCGCGTGACCCGGAGAGGCGGCGCAAGCCGAGAGGCTCCAGAGTTGATGAGGGAGGGGATCGGGGGGTGGGTTCAATCGAATACAGCGTGACCCACTAGGTGGTGTTGATCCGGCGCGGGTCCAGCGCCAGCCGGAGCGCGTCCGAAAGGTAGTTGAGCCCGATCAGGAGGATGGCGAGCGCCACGCCCGGGAAGACCCCGTACCACGGGGCCTGCCGGAGGAAGGTCCGGCTGTCGTTGAGCATGCTGCCCCAGGAAGGGTCGGGAGCCTGGGTCCCCAGCCCCAGGAATGAGAGCGACGCCTCCAGAAGCACCGCGAAGCCCATCGAGAGGCTCAACTGGACCAGCAGCGGCGGCAGGCAGTTCGGCACGAGATGGAGCGCTATCAGCCGCCGGTCGCTGCCACCGAGGCACCGCGCCGCCAGGATGTAATCTCGCTCCCGCTCCCGCAGGACGCACGCGCGGGTCAGTCGTGAGAACTCCGGGATGTTGACGATGGCGAGCGCGATCGCCACGTTGAGCGCGCCCGGTCCGAGAACCGTCACCACCGCGATGCCGGTCAGGATGCCGGGGAACGCCAGCAACGCATCCCAGAGCCGCATGACGACGCTGTCCAGCCAGCCGCCGAAATACCCGGCCGCGAGGCCCGTCGGGACCCCGATGCCGGCCCCGATGGCGACCGCGATCAGCCCGACCAACAGCGACACCCTCGCGCCCCAGATCACCCGGCTCAGGATGTCGCGGCCGAGCTCATCCGTCCCGAGCACGTAGCCCCGCTGGCCCGGCCCGACCAGCTCGTCGCCGTCGTGCTGCGAGTTCGGGTGGTACGGCGAGAGCAGCGGTGCGCCGGCCGCCATCACGACGAGCAGCAGCAGGATCCCCATCCCGAATGCTCCCATCCGATTGCGCAGCGTCCGCAGCAACGCCTGGGTGATTGGACCGCGCGACGATCGAGCCGCCGGGCGGCTTGCCGAGGCCGCGCCGGCCGATGGGAGTGTGGCGGACGTCGAGGCTGTCGGCTCGCGCATCAGTTCCCCACCCCTCATGAGAGCCTGATCCGGGGATCGAGGAGCCCGTACGTGAGGTCCGTCAGCAGGTTTACGATGACGAACACCAGCACCAGGAGCAGCAGCACACCTTGCACCGTGGAGTAGTCCCGGCTGCCGATGCTCTGGAGGATCAGCCGGCCGACGCCCGGCCAGGCGAAGACGGATTCCACCACGATGGCCCCGCCGAGCAGTCGCCCGAACTGGATGCCGAGGACCGTTGCCACCGGGACAAGCGCATTTGCGAGCACGTGTCGCTGGATGACCAGCCGCTCGCGCAGGCCCTTCGCGCGGGCGGTGCGGACATAGTCGTCGTGGAGGACTTCCAGCACCGACGACTTCACGAAGCGGGAGAGGACGGCTGCCTGATTCAGGGCCAGGGTGAGGGCCGGCAGCAGCAGGTACGTCCACGCCTTCAGCGGCTCGCGAACATAGTCCCCCCGCCCGCTCGCCGGCAGCCAGCCGAGCGCCAGCGCGAACAGCAGGATCATCAAGATGCCGAACCAGAAGTTCGGAATGGCGATGGCGCAGGCGTTGAACGAGGAGACGACCCAGTCGGCCACGCTCCGCTCCTTGATCGCCGCGAGCACGCCGGTGGGGATGGAGATCAGCAGGGCGATGGCGAGGCCTGCCAGCGAGAGCTCCAGCGTGGCCGGGATGCGCAGCGAGATCTGCTCGGCCACGGACAGCCTCGTCGTGTACGACCGGCCCAGGTCGCCCTGCACCACCCGGCCGATCCAACGGAGGTACTGGACGGGGAGCGGCTGGTCCAGCCCCATGTCGTGGCGGATCGCCGCCAGGGTATCCTCACGTGCATCCGAGCCTGCGATCGCGAGCGCGGGATCGCCAGGAACGAGGTGCAGCAGCAAGAAGACCGCGACCGTTGAGAGGAAGACGACCGGAATGGCCTGCGCCAGCCGCCTGAGGGTGAATGCCAGCATCGTACGCGCTCACCTGTCGATCATCCGGTCTCGCGCGGGCTCGGTTCTTCGCCAGCCGGCCCGCCTCAACCAACCCGCCCGCACCGACGCGGTCGCCTGTTTGCCTGACGGTCACCGTATGATTCATGCGATCACCGAATCAATGCGCGGCCCGGATCAGTATAGTGGCGGGTCGCCGAACCGTCAACTGCATCTGAGCCGTCAGGAGCGACACTCGCTCCTGACGTGGGAACGGCGGGACCGCGACATGCTTGACTGCCGGCGGGACGTCCGTTTAGGCTTCACGCAGTTTCGACTTCACAACGTCATTCGTTCATTTCATGAATCAACGAGGAACTGCGTGAGCTTCACGGCTGTCGGCAGCAACGCGCCCCTCCTGAAGCGCCAGAACCGGACGGCGGTGCTGCGCGGCGTCTTGAGCGCCGGGCCGCTCTCGCGGCGGGCCCTCTGCCGCAAGACCGGCCTGACCGCCTCCACCATCACCCAGATCGTGGGCGAGCTCATCGCGGCCGGGCTGATTCACGAGCTGGGGGTGGCCGAGCCGGGCGCCGGGCCGGCCCGCGTCGGCCGGCGCGAGGTGCTGATCGACCTGGAGCCGCGCGGCAGGGTGGTGGTCGGCGGCCACATCGGCCTGCAGCGGACCGTTCTGGGCGTCGGCGACCTGCGGGGCGGCCTGGTCAGCAGTGCGCGCTTCTCGACCCAGGCCGAGCAAGGCCCGAACTCGGTCGTCCGACGGATTGCCGCCGAGGTCCCCGGCCTGCTGGAGCGGGCCGGGGTCGGCCCGGAGCGCATCCTGGGCCTGGGCATCGGGATCGTCGGCCCAGTCGACGTCGGCCAGGGGACGCTGAGCTCGTCGCCGGAGATCGGCTGGCGGGACGTCCCGCTGCGGTCGCTGCTCCAGGATGCGATCGGACTGCCTACGGTGGTAGACAGCGGCCGTCGCGGGATGGCGCTCGCCGAGATGATGTTCGGGATCGGCCAGGGCGTGCCCAACTTCATGTTGGTCCACGTCGGCAGCACCATCGTGGCCGGGATCGTCTCGGATCAACAGTTGTACCGGGGCGCCCACGGCGATGGCGGCTCGATCGGCCACCTGACCATCGCCGGGGTGGACCGGCGCTGTCGGTGTGGCCGCCAGGGCTGCCTCGACGCGGTCGCAAGCGAGACGGCTCTGGACGAGCGTGCCTGGGAGGTGGCCTGGCAGGCGCCCGACTCGGCGCTGGCGCGCGCGATGGCAGCCGAGTCCGAGTTGCTCCCGCGCCAGCGACTGTACGCCGCCGCGGCGGACGGCGATCCCGCGGCCGTCCAGATCGTCCAGGAGGCGGCGCGCTGGCTCGGCGAGGGCATCGCGAACGTCATGAGCGTGCTGGACGCCGACCTGGTGCTGCTCGGCGGGGAGGTGATGGTCGCGTGCCCGACGTTCGTGGACACGGTCCGCGAGATCGTGGCCGCGCGCGCCTATCGCTCGGCCGAGAGCGTCACCCGGGTGCTGCCCTCAGCATTCGACGCGGACCTGCGGCTGTTCGGCGGGCTGGCGCTGGCCCTGCACGACCTGTTCTACGCGCCGTCGCTGCAGCTGCCCGCGCGCGGGCAGTCGTCGGACGCGGCGTCCGTCACCGGGGACGGCCCTCAGCTTCGGCAAAAGGCGGTGTGACTCGATGCGGCCAACGAACGTCCTGTTCATCAACTCGGACCAGCACAGCCCGCGCGTCCTGGGCTGCTACGGCAACCCCGTCGTCAAGACGCCGAACCTGGACGCCCTGGCTGCACGCGGCACGCGCTTCCGCAACGCCTACTGCCCCACCCCGATCTGTGTGCCGTCGCGGGCCGCGCTCGCGACGGGCCGTTATGCCCACACCATCGGGTCCTGGGACAACGGCACGCCCTATATCGGGACCGAGGCCGACTCCTGGGGGAAGCGCCTCTCCGAGCAGGGCCACAAGGTCACCACCATCGGGAAGCTGCACTACCGCAAGGCGGACGACCCGAGCGGCTTCGACGATCAGCGGCTGCCGATGCACGTTCTGGAGGGCGTCGGGGACATCTACGGCTGCCTGCGCGACCAGATGCCGGTCCGGCCGCACAGCCGTAAGCAGATCTTCGAGGCTGGTCCGGGCGAGGTGGAGTACACCCGCTACGACCGCGCGACGACCGAGGAAGGGATCCGCTTCCTGACGCATGAGGGAGCCCAGCAGGAAAAGCCGTGGGCGGTCTTCATCTCGTTGACCTACCCCCACTTCCCGCTGCGAGCACCGCGGGAATTCTTTGACCTCTACCCCCCGGATGCGGTCCCGATGCCGGTCCATTGGCAGCAGGCCGAATGGTCGCAGCACCCGTTCCAAGTGTGGCAGCGTCAGATCCAGGCGCTCGACGAGCCGGTGGACGAAGCCTCGATCAGGAGAGCCATCGCGGCGTACTACGGGATGGTCACCTTCCTGGACCACAACATCGGGCGCATCCTGGCTGCCCTCGAAGCGTCAGGGCAAGCTGGGAACACGCGCATCATCTACACTACGGACCACGGCGAGCAGCTTGGCGAGCACGGCATGTGGTGGAAGTCCTCGATGCTCGAGGCATCGGTCGGCATCCCGTTGATCGTGGCCGGCCCGGAGATCCCGCAGGGCAAGGTCTCGAACACAAACGTCAACCTGGTCGACTGCTTCCCGGGCATCGTGGAAGCGGTGGGCGCGGACCTCGCGCCGCAGGACGCTGATCTGCCGGGCGAGTCCATCTTCCGGCTGGCGCAGCAGGACGACTGCGAGCGGATCAGCTTCAGCGAGTACCACGCGATTTTGTCTCCGAGCGCGGCCTTCATGCTGCGGTCCGGCCGCTACAAATACATCCGATACATCGACATGCCGCCGCAGTTGTTTGACATGGAGGCGGACCGTTGCGAGACGCACGACCTCGCCTCTGACCCGAGCTTCGCGGAGACGCGTGCTGACTGCGAGGCAAGGCTTCGTGCCATCTGTGACCCAGACGCCACCGACGCCCGCGCCAAGGCGAGCCAGCAGGCCCGGATCGCGGAACACGGCGGCCCGGAGGCCGTGCTGGCGGCCGGTGTGAAGATCCCCTACACCCCCGCGCCGGACCAGTTCGAGCCGGCCCCGAACGAGGCTCGCGAGCGGGCGAAGGCAACACCCCGTGCAGCCGGGCCAGTCTGCAGTGCTTCGCCGACGCCACCCCCAGGCTGAGCAGCGCCAGCGCACACTGCTGCCACACCCCCAGCTCCGGCGGCAGACTCGCCTCCTCCTGGCTCCATCCTTGCCAGACTTCCAACGGGTTCAGCGCCTGCCTCATTTCGGCCTCGCAACCTCAAGGCGCTGTAGGCAGTGGACCCGCCCCTCGGAACACTGTCGGGAAGGCAGTCCGTTGGGGATGGACACAGGGCGAAGAAAAAGGGTGCAACATCCTGTTGCACCCAAGAAGGTCGGGGTGAGAGGACTTGAACCTCCGGCCTCTTCGTCCCGAACGAAGCGCGCTACCAGGCTGCGCTACACCCCGTCTGCCGTTCGGCTCCAGCAGTATACCGGACGGAACCGGGGTCGCCGCAACGCGTGCCCGACGTCAACAGCGGGCTGCTCCGTCCACCCAGCACCGGCCGCCGCTGCCGAATGCTTAGCGAACGCTTAGCGCGCGCGTCCGCCCCTTAGGCGAGCGCTTAGGGCAGCGGCCCGACACTTGGATGGTGGGCCACAGCCCACGCGGATCGCGCCGCGCGAGCACGATGGCGCACCTGGAGTGTTCGCATGATGGATCTGCTGTTCGTCGGGATCGTGCTGGGATTCTTCGGCGTGTCGTTCGGCTACGCCGCCTGCTGTGACCGGCTGTAGGGCCAGCGCAACGTGCATGACTCGACAACACCTGTATCTGCACCTGCACCTGTATCTACATCTGCACCTGGGCCGGTCGCTGGAGGATGGTTGACCGATGTTCGAGAACATGGTTGGCGGCGCGGTGAGCCTCGGCCTGCTTGTCTATCTGTTGTGGGCGCTGCTCGAGCCTGAGCGCTTCTAGCTGCTGCCGGGGGGCACGATGGCGGTGCTGGTCCGAAGCGCCAGGCCGCCCTGGCCCGCCCGACGCCGCGATGGATGAACGGTGATGACACTCCCCGGAATCGTGCAGATTGCCGTCTTCTTTCTGCTCCTGCTCCTACTGACAAAGCCGCTCGGCGGCTACATGGCGCGGGTGTACCAGGGCGAGCAGACCTGGCTCGACCCGATCCTGACGCCCATCGAGCGGGCCATCTACCGCCTGAGCGGCGTCGATTGGCAGCAGGAGCAGAGCTGGCGCGGCTACACCGCCGCCATGCTCCTGTTCAACCTGTTCGGCCTCGTGCTGACCTACGCCATCCTGCGGACGCAGGGACTGCTGCCCTACAACCCGCAAGAACTGTCCGGCGCCACGCCCGATCTGGCGTTCAACACCGCCGTCTCCTTCGCGACCAACACCAACTGGCAGTCCTACGTCGGCGAAACGACGATGAGCTACTTCAGCCAGATGGTCGGACTGGCGGTCCACAACTTCACCTCGGCCGCCATCGGCATGGCGGTCGCCATCGCGCTGGTACGCGGGATCGCCCGCCGCGGCGCGAGCACCATCGGCAACTTCTGGGTCGACCTCGTGCGCTCGGTGCTCTGGATCCTGCTGCCGATCAGCGTGGTGTTCGCCATCGTTCTCGTCGCGCTGGGGACGCCCCAGACGCTCGGCGGCTACGTGGACGCTACCACGCTCGAAGGCGCGACCCAGACGATTGCGCGGGGGCCAGTCGCCAGCCAGGAGATCATCAAGGAGCTGGGCACCAACGGCGGCGGCTTCTTCAACGTCAACTCGGGCCACCCTTACGAGAACCCCAGCCCGCTGACGGATCTCCTCACCAACTTCGCGATCATCGTCATCCCGGCCGCCATCTTCTTCACGTTCGGGCGGATGGTCGGGGACACCCGCCAGGGCTGGGCGCTCTGGGCCGCGTCCTTTCTGATCGTGGTCGTCGGCCTCGCCGTGACCGTCACGATCGAGCAGCGCGGCAACCCCCTGATCGGCGCACTGGGCGTTGACCAGACGGCATCGGCGCTCCAGGCCGGCGGCAACATGGAGGGCAAGGAAGTCCGCTTCGGGGTCGCCCTCTCGGCGCTCTGGATCGTCATCACCACGGCCACCTCGTGCGGGGCTGTCAACGCCTTCCACGACAGCCTGATGCCGCTGGCCGGGCTGGTCCCGATGGTCAACATGAAGCTTGGCGAGGCCGTCTTCGGCGGCGTCGGCGCAGGTCTGTACGGGATGTTGATGTTCGCGATTCTGGCCGTCTTCATCGCCGGGCTGATGGTTGGCCGGACGCCAGAGTACATCGGCAAGAAGATCGAGAGCTACGAGGTCAAAATGGCGATGCTCGCCTCGCTGATCCTCGCCGCCAGCATCCTCATCTTCACGGGGCTGGCGTCCGTTGGGGAGTGGGGCACCGCGACGCTCAACAACCCCGGCGCGCACGGCTTCTCCGAGATCCTCTACCTGTATACCTCGTCCACGGCGAACAACGGCTCGGCCTTCGCCGGCATCGGCGCGAACAACGTCTTCTACAACACGACGGGCGGCCTCGCGATGCTGTTCGGGCGCTTCCTGATGATCGTGCCGATGCTCGCCATCGCCGGGTCGCTCGCCGCCAAGCGCAGGACGCCGCCGAGCCTCGGGACATTTCCGACAACGGGCGGCGTCTGGGTCGGGCTGCTGGTCGGCGTGATCCTGATCATGAGAGCCTTGACCTTCTTCCCGGCCCTGTCGCTCGGCCCGATTGTCGAGCACTTCCAGCTCCTGGCCGGCCAGACGTTCTCGTCGTAGCCCGCCGCGGCAAGCACATCAACGGCCCTCACCCCCAGCCAGTCCCAGCGCGGGGCCTGTACGCAGGAGAGGGGAGGAGCGCCCCGGTCCGGGCGCCTTGGAGACACCGATGAAAGAGATCGCGCAGACCCGGCGGCGGGGGGTCAGCGCCTGGAACGGCCAGCTCATCAAGCAGGCGGCGCTCCAGTCGTTCCCGAAGCTCGACCCACGCCAGATGGTCAAGAACCCGGTCATGTTCGTGGTCGAGATCGGCAGCGTGCTCACAACCCTGGTCTTTGTCCAGGGCCTCCTGGGCCGCTCCGACATCAACCTGCTGTTCGTGGGCCAGATCACGGCCTGGCTCTGGTTCACCGTCCTCTTCGCCAACTTTGCCGAGGCGATGGCCGAGGCCCGGGGCAAGGCCCAGGCCGATACCCTCCGCCGCACCCGCCGCGACACGCCGGCGAAGCTGCTCCAGCGTGACGGCTCGTTCAAGACGGTCAGCTCCACGGACCTGAAGAAGGGCGACATCGTCATCGTCGAGGCCGAGGATCTCGTCCCCTCAGATGGCACGGTCATCGAAGGCGTCGCGTACGTGAACGAGGCGGCGATCACCGGCGAGTCAGCGCCGGTCCTCAAGGAGCCGGGCTCAGATGTGGCCTCCTCCGTGACGGGCGGCACCCAGGTCATCTCGGACTGGATCAAGGTCCAGATCACCAGCAACCCCGGTGAGACGTTCCTCGACCGCATGATCGCGCTGGTCGAGGGTGCGAAGCGCCAGCGCACCCCCAACGAGATCGCGCTGTCGATCCTGCTGGCCGGCCTCACCATCATCTTCCTGCTGGCCGTGGTGACCTTGCAGCCGTTCGCCATCTACGCCGGCGGCGCGATCTCCGTCGTCATCCTGGTGGCGCTGCTGGTCTGCCTGATCCCGACGACCATCGGCGGCCTGCTCTCGGCCATCGGCATCGCCGGGATGGACCGCGTCACCCGCTTCAACGTGCTGGCGATGAGCGGTCGTGCGGTCGAGGCGGCCGGCGACGTCGATACGCTGCTGCTGGACAAGACCGGCACCATCACCTTCGGCAACCGGATGGCCTACGAGTTCGTGCCAGTCGGCGGCGTGGCGCACGAGCGGCTGGTCCGCGCGGCGTATCTCGCCAGCCTGGGCGATGAGACCCCCGAAGGCCGCAGCATCGTCACGCTGGCGCGCCGAATCGGCGTGGCCGGGGACGCCCTCACCCCTCCGGCCACCCTCACCCCTCCGGCCACCCGCCCCACCCTGCCAGGGGCCCCCTCGATCCCCACGGCCCTGTGCACGGGCGAGGGGGGAGACAGGGCTGCTGAACACCCTCTCGCCCTGACGCGGGAGGGGAGATCGGGCGGTGAGGGACTCATCGCTTCCCAGAACGATGGCGGCGTGGCTGTTGCGGTCCCGACCGGCGCGGAGGTGGTGCCGTTCACGGCCGAGACGCGGATGAGCGGCCTGCGGATGAACGGCACAGCCTTGATGAAGGGGGCGGTCGATTCGATTGTGGCCGCCACCCAGAGCGTCGCCCCGGCGGACCTCCAGACCAGGGCCGAACAGATCGCCCGCGAGGGCGGCACGCCGCTGGCCGTCTCCGAGAACGGGCGCATCCTCGGGCTGGTCTACCTGAAAGACACCGTCAAGCCGGGCATGCGGGAGCGGTTCGACGAGCTGCGACGGATGGGCATCCGCACGGTCATGGTCACCGGCGACAACCGCCTGACCGCCGCCACCATCGCCCGCGAGGCCGGCGTCGACGACTTCGTCGCGGAGGCGAAGCCCGAGAACAAGATCGACATCATCCGCGGCGAGCAGGCCCTTGGCAAGCTGGTGGCGATGACCGGCGACGGCACCAACGATGCGCCGGCCCTGGCCCAGGCCGACGTCGGGCTGGCGATGAACACCGGCACCCAGGCCGCCAAAGAGGCCGCCAACATGGTCGATCTCGACAGCGATCCGACCAAGCTGATCGAGGTCGTCATGATCGGCAAGCAGCTGCTGATCACGCGTGGCGCGATCACTACGTTCTCGGTCGCCAACGACGTCGCCAAGTACTTCGCGATCATCCCGGCCATGTTCATGGCGACCTATCCGGAGCTGGGCGCGCTCAACGTCATGAACCTCGCCACGCCCGAGAGCGCGATCCTCTCGGCGGTCATCTTCAACGCCGTGATCATCATCGGGCTGGTGCCGCTCGCCCTGCGGGGCGTCGGCTACCGGGCCGTCCCCGCCGCCCAGTTGTTGCAGCGCAACCTGCTGATCTACGGCGTCGGCGGGATCGTCGTGCCGTTCATCGGCATCAAGATCATCGACGTGCTCCTGGCCGTGCTGCGCCTCGCGTAGCTCAATGCCACCCTGGACGTGAAGGGGTGTCATCCCGACCGCGGCGAGGAACGAGCGAAGTGGAGGGATCTGCCCCCTCTGAGGCAGAGAGGACGATCCCTCGACTTCGTTCGCAAGCTCACTCCACTCGGGATGACGGGAGTGGTGCTGGTTCCCTGCGCCCGGGAAAACGCCAGGCACCTGCAACCCAGAACCGGAGAGCATCATGACGCTGATCCTGCACCAGATCCGGCCCGCCCTGATGATGACGGTCATCCTGACCGCCGTCCTCGGGCTGGCCTACCCCCTCGCCATCACCGGCGTCGCCCAGGTCATCTTTCCGCATCAGGCGAATGGCAGCCTGCTCTACGACGCCTCCGGCGCCATCATCGGGTCAGAGCTGATCGGCCAGGAGTTCACCGCGCCCGGCTACTTCCACGGCCGCCCCTCGGTCACGGTCGACGCGGACTCGGGCGACGACCGGCCGTACAATGCGGCCAACACGACGGCATCCAACCTCGGGCCGACGAACCAGAAGCTCATCGACGCTGTGGAGGAGCGCGCGAAGGCGTACCGCCAGACCAACGGCCTGCCGGACGACGCCATCGTGCCGGTCGACGCGGTCACGGCGAGCGGCAGCGGGCTGGACCCGCACATCACCCCGGCCAACGCCCAGTTGCAGATCGACCGGGTGGCCGCCGCGCGCGGAGCCGCGCCGGCTGAGGTTGCGGCGCTGGTTCAGCAGAACACCGAGGGCCGCACCTTCGGGTTCCTCGGCGAGCCGCGCATCAACGTCCTCAAGCTGAACCTGGCACTGGACGCACAGTACGGCAAGCCGTAGGAAACGATCTCAGGTGGTCGCGGGCGGCATCGTGGGTGCAGCAGGAGGCCGGTGATGGATGTTCACACGCCGCCGCGCCAGGACGAGCCCGAACCGCTGCGCCCGGCCGCCGCGCGCTTCCTCGAACGGTGCAAGGCCGACGAGCGCCCACGGCGCGGCCGGTTGACGGTCTATCTTGGGGCGGCCCCCGGGGTCGGCAAGACCTACGCGATGCTCCAGGCCGCCCATCGCCTCAAGGCCGAGGGCATCGACGTGGTGGCCGGCTTCGTCGAGACGCATCAGCGGGCCGAGACCATCGCCGCCGTGGGTGAAGGTGATCTCGAAGTGATCCCACGCAAGACGGTCGCCTACCGTGGGATCGCCGTCGAAGAGATGGACGTGGACGCCATTCTGGCCCGCAAGCCGGCCGTCTGCCTCGTAGACGAGCTGGCCCACACCAACGCGCCAGGCTCCCCCCACGAGAAGCGCTGGCACGACGTGGAGGTGATCCGCGACGCCGGCATCGACGTCATCGCCACGCTGAACATCCAGCACCTGGAGAGCCTCCACATGGCGGTGGAGAGCATCACCGGCGTCGCGGTCCGCGAGACGATCCCTGACCGGATCGTCGACGAGGCCGATCAGGTCGAGCTGATCGACATCTCGACCGAGGCGCTTCGCAAACGGCTCGAACAGGGCCGGATCTACCCGCCAGAACGCGCCCGCGCCGCCATGACCAACTTCTTCCGCGTGGGAAACCTGAGCGCGCTCCGTGAGCTGGCGCTGCGCCGCACCGCCAAGGAGGTGCAGGATCAGATCGAGCAGTACATGGGCGCGCACGGCATCGCCGGCGGCTGGCCGACGTCCGACCGGGTGATGGTCGCCATCGACCACCGTCCCATCGCGCGAGACCTGCTCCGCACGGCCTGGCGGCTCGGGCATGGCCTCCGCGCAAGCGGCATCATGGCCGTGACAGTCGTGGACCGTGCATCGCTCAACCTGACCCAGCAGAAGCAGCTCAGGGACAACCTGCAGCTCGCAGATGACCTGGGCATCGAGGTTCACGAGCTGTCGGGCGCGGGCAGCCGGCTGGCCATCGGGGACGCGCTCGTACAGTTCGCGCGCGAGCACAACGTCAACCACCTCGTCCTTGGGCAGTCAGCGCGCAATCGGTTTCAGATTCTCCTGAAAGGCTCGGTGATCAACCACGTGCTCAGGCACGCGCAGCACGTCGATCTGCACATCGTGGCGGACCGCACCCCGGCGAAGGGCGTGGCGACACCGTAAACGCGGGGCGGATGACCCCGACAGCAGCGGCGCAGCACGCGCATACTGTAGAGAGCAGCTATTCGCTTCCCAGGAGGCGCGCATGACGCCCTCGGACAGCCTGATCGCCCCGCCACCCGCGGACACCGAGCTGACCCCGGCCGCGCTGATCGTCCCGGAGCCGCCGCTCGCCGGCATGATCCGCTTCATCCGCTACGGTTTCATGCCGAACCGGCTCCGCTACTGCGGCGGCGACGAAAACCGGCTGCTGTTCGATCACGCCGTCGAGCAGGTGGTGGACGGCGGCTTGAAGGAGCACCTTCAAAAGTTCACCGGCGCGTTGCCGTATCTCCAGCTCATCGCGCGGGCGAACGGCATCGCGGACCCGTTCGACGGGCGCGTGGTGGACGCGTACTGGATCGGGAACAGCCTGCTGGATCGCGTCGAGGTGCGCCAGTTGTACGACTCGCTGGCGGCGCGCTTCGGCAAGCAGCTCCAGGGGCGCATGCGTGACTACGTCCTGGGAAAGGCGCCGGCCGGGGCCCGGCCGCATCACAGCTTCCACGTGCTGGACGTCCACAGCCGCGTCGGCGACTTCGGCCAGACGATGCACGCGATGGATCACTGCCGGGTGAGCTGGGGCCGGGTGGCTGAGGTAGACGGCGGCGAGCTGGTGGTGGACCGAGTCCCGCTGCTGCTCGAAGCCGGCAAGCTGGCCCTCGGCGCGCCTGTCCGGGAGCGCGTGACGCGCCAGATCGAGGGGCGGGGCTTCGTGGAGCAGGCGGCCGTGGGCGACACGGTCTCGATCCACTGGGGCTGGGCTTGCGAGGTGCTCTCGGCAGACCAGCTCCATCGGCTGGAATCGTACAGCCGCTACCACCTGAGCATCGCCAACCAGACGCTCTGATCTCGCGCCGCCCGGCAGGTGACCGCAGGGCGATTGCCTGTTCGTTGGTGTACCCGAAGCATCATGGAACGGGCGGTCGGGGACTGAAGTCCCCGCCTACCGTCACGCCGTCGCTGCGCGACGGACACCGGGAACGGCAGGCACTGGTGCGACTGGAGCGTCGCGCAGCGACTGCAGGATGGTAGGCGGGGCTTTCAAGCCCCGACGCGGCGGCACGACGACATCAACATGCAATCGCCCTGCGCGTGACCACCGGGAACTAGTGGGTCACTTGACGTGGTAGTGGCCATTCCGGTCAAGTTGGAGTAGACCGTGGTCTGGGAGGCATGAGATGAGCCGACGACGGAAGGATCCGCTGCGCGCCCTGACGGCCGGCGAGCGGGAGAGTCTGAAGCAGTTGGGCCGATCGACGAGCACGAGGCCGACTTGAGCTGGCAGCGCGACCGGTCGTGGTGCCACACCGGGCTGGCCAAGCGGCGGCGCAAGCATGGCGAGGTCGAGGTCCACGATCCAGACGCGGTCGTAAACAGGGGCTGATCG
>JADZEM010000142.1 GCA_020850535.1 Chloroflexota bacterium | reverse complement strand
TCGCTCCGTTCAGGATGACATGGGAACGCGCAGGCTCGCTCCGTTCAGGATGACATGGGGACGCGCAGGCTCGCTCCGTTCAGGATGACATGGGGACGCGCAGGCTCGCTCCGTTCAGGATGACATGGGGACGCGCAGGCTCGCTCCGTTCAGGATGACATGGGGACGCGCAGCCTCGCTCCGTTCAGGATGACATGAATGGGTGACAGTGCTCCCTGTGCTCGCGGCGACCGCCGTGAGGGGCGGGCAGGCTCCCTGTGCTGACGACGACATGAGAAGGGGCGGCCGGTGTCTCTCGACATCCGGACCGCCCCTTCAGGTGTACCCTGGTTTGCTCCTGCCTCTGCGGGCCTACTCCGCCGGCACGTCCGCGTCGAACCAGTTCATCCGCAGCAGCCAGCCCGGGCCTTCCTCGCCGGTCACCCGCTTGTTGAGCAGCATGTGCTCCGAGGTCGCGATCAGGAACGCGGCCGGCGCATCCTCGACCAGCTTCCGCTGCATGTCGCCGTACAGCTTGGCGCGCGCCTCGGGGTTGGCCTCGTTGCGGATCTTCTCGATCAGCTCATCGCCCATGGTGTAGCCAGAGCGGTTGCTGCTCGAGTCCGACCGCCAGAACCGCGCCGTCAGCTGGTCCGGATCGACGCGCGAGATGTAGGTGCCCCACATGTCGTAGTCGATGTTGGCGGTGCGCTGGGCGATGAGGCCCTGCTCCAACGAGTCGTTCTTGACCTTGATGCCGATGTCCGTCCAGTAGGACGACACGGCCTCGGCGACGCGCTTCGAGATCGGCAGCACGGACTGCGTCACGAAGCTCGGGGCCCAGTCTGGCGAGACGTTGGCGGCCTTGAGCAACTGCTTCGCCTTGTCCGGGTTGTACTCGTAGCGCGGCACGTCGTCGGTGTAGCCGAACATCCACGGCGGCAGGTAGCTGTGGATCGGCTGGGCCAGCCCGCCGAACAGATCCCGCGCGATGGCCTCGCCGTCGATGGCGTGCCAGAGTGCCTGTCGCACGCGCAGGTCGTCCAGGGGCTTGCGCCGCATGTTGAACCAGACGGTGAACGGCGACTGCCCGTAGCTGGACTTGATGAACTTGACGTTCGGGTCCGTGTTCTTCGAGGCGGCGATGGCCACGTCCGGGTCGGCGATGTAGTAGGCGTCAAGCTCGCCCTTGGCGACCGCCAGCATGGCGGTCCGCCCGTCGACCTTCATCCGGAACTGGATCTCGTCGACGTTTGCCGGCTTGCCCCAGTAATCGGGGTTCTTCTTGAGCGTCATGGTCGTGCCGGGCTGTGCCGAACCCCACTTGAAGGGACCGCTGCCGACGGGCGCGGTGCTCCACTTGTCGCCGAGGGCCTGGTGTGCCTTCGGGGCGACGAGCGCGCCGCTGGTGTAGGCGATGGTCGCCCCGATGAACGACGGGTACGGCTTCTCGAACGTGACCTTGACGGTCAGCGGGTCGAGCACGGTGATGGTCGAGCCGACCCAGTCCGCCGCCGCCGCCGAGCCGGTCTTTGGATCCTTGGCGCGCTCCCAGTTCCACTTGACGTCCTCGGCGGTGACTTCGCCGCTGCCGTCGTGGTACTTGACACCCTTCCGCAGGTGGAAGACGTAGGTCTTCGCGCCGTCCTGAATGTCCCAGCCCTCGGCCAGCTCGGGGTTGATAGTCGGGCCGAGCGGCGGCTTGTAGCTGTACCGCGCCACGTAGGTGTAGAGCGCATCGGACGGCGGGACGTTCGCCTGGGTGGTGGACTTGAGCGGGTCGAGGTCCGTGGCGTCGCCGGAGAGGCCGACGCGGTAGATCTTGGTCCCGCCGGGCTTGCTGGCAGCGGCCGGAGCCGGAGCGGAGGCCGGCGCAGCCGCTGCCGGGGAAGCGGCCGGCGACGCGCTCGGGGAGGCCCCGGCGGCCGGAGACGCGGCGGTTGCCGGTGAGGCCACCGGCGATGCGACCGAGGCCGGCGCGGAGGTGGGCGGAGCCGATGGCTTGGGCGCCTCGGCCGGCTTGGCCGTTGGCGCGGCCGGCGCAGCCTGTCCACAGGCTGCGAGGAGCGCCGCGCCGCTGGCCACGAGGCCCAGGCGCAAGAACTCGCGGCGGCTACGAGGCGAACGGCGGCCGGCTGATGCCGTATGCAGAGTCACGGGTGTTGATCCCTTCTCGGGCGTGCCGTACGGCGAACGGTGCCATCTCTCACGACCACCCCGTTGTGGGTGCATGAGAACCCTTCGAGTGACGGGATGGTACGGCCTGGGCCGGATCGTGGCAAGCCCCGGGCCGGCCGTGCGACATCGTTCCGCGTTGTGGGGACGGCTCAGGTCGGGCAGCTCGGGGCCGGCGCTGCCCCCACCCCGCCCCGTTGCGTTCAGTCTGGCTGGCTACTCGTAGATGATCACACCGCGTGCCATCTCGCCGCGCTCCAGCATCGCGAACGCCTCGTTGATCTCGTCCAGCCTGAAGCGGCGGCTGATCAGCTCGTCCAGCTTCAACCGCCCGGCCAGGTACAGGTCCAGGAGGATCGGCACGTCCTTGCGGATGTTCACCGCGCCGTAGGTGGTCCCGCGGATCGTCTTCTCCTGGGTGACCATCGCCAACGGGCTGATCGGCCAGCGCACGTCCGGGCCGCACAGCCCGATGATGAGCATGGTGCCGCCCTTGCGGGTGGCGTCGAACGCCGTCTGCATCGTCTCGGTGCGCCCGATCACCTCGAGAGCGTAGTCCACGCCGCGCCCGTCCGTCAGCGACTTCGTGACGGCGACCACGTCCTCGGTGCGCGCGTCGATGGTGTGCGTCGCGCCGAGCCGCTTTGCCAGCTCCAGTTTGGCCGGCACGATATCGGCCACGACGATCGGGTTGGCGGCGGCCAGCAGCGCGCCCTGGACGGCGTTCAGCCCGACGCCGCCCGCCCCGATGATCAGCACGCTGCTGCCGGCCTCCACCGGCATCCCGAACAGCAGCGGCCCGGCCCCCGAGGTGACGCTGCAGGCGATCAGGACGGCCACGTCCAGTGGGACGTCGTTGCGGATCTTCAGAAGGCCCTGCTCCGGCACCACGCTGTACTCGCTGAACGAGGAGACGCCAGCGAAGTGGAAGACCTCCCGATCGCCGTGGCGGAAGCGCGAGGTGCCGTCCACGAGGCGGCCCGACGAGCGGATCGGTGCGCCGAAGTCGCAGAGGGTCGGCCGGCCGCGCACGCAGTAGAAGCACGTGCCGCAGTGGGCGCGGAACAGCATGATGACGTGATCGCCCGGGGCGACGGTGGTGACGCCCGGCCCGACGGCTTCCACCACGCCGATGCCCTCCTCGCCGAAGATGATCGGGAAGGGGGAGGGGATCGCACCGTGCATGAAGTGCAGGTTGCTGTGGCAGACGCCGCTCGCCGCGACCTTCACCAGGGCCTCACCGTGGCGGGGCGGGGCCACGTCGACATCCACGATCTGGAACGGCGTGTTCGGGGCATACATCACGGCGGCGCGGGGCATCATCCCTCCTGAGCATTGGCAGCAAGCGTGTAGGGCATCAGGAAGATACCGCATGCTGCGTCTGGAGCCAGCGTAGCCAGAGCCCGACGATCAGGATCAGGACCGTGCCGAGGAAGAAGCCGAGGGTTCCCAGACGTGTCTGCGGAAACGTGAAGGGCGCCCCGTCAGAACTGGATGTTCGGGTCATCGAGTCCGGCGGCCGGGCAGGCGCAGGGCCAGCAGCGCGACGAAGACGATGGTGACGACCAGCCAGAGCGTGAAGACCCCCCGAATGGCGCGGCGCAGGACGTAGGCTCCGAGCGACACGGGACGAGACAGCCTCCGAGCAGGATGCTGCCCAGAGACGATAGGCCGTCTGACGTATGGTCCGCCTAACGGCCGTTCAAGGTGAGGTGAAGCTTTGCTCAACGGTGTGTAAGCGCCGTTCAGCCATCGGTGGGTCGAGTGAGTGCGCGCTACCCAGAACCCGCCCCTGCGCTATCATCGCCGCATGGGGCAGCGTCGCCTCCTGGGAGCGCGCCCCTTCACCGTCCGCCGGCCCGTCCTCGGCCTGCGGCTCGACCCCACAGAAGGAGCGACGGCATGTCCATCATCCGTCTCTACACCGGCGAGGATGGCGAGACCCACCTGGAAGAGCTCTCGCTGGCCGATCATCCGCAGCTGACGACCCTCCACGGGGCGAAGGGCATCGACTTCCGCCGCCACGAGGCCGGCAACTCGATTGACTTCCACGTCGCGCCGCGCCGCCAGTACATCATCAACGTCTCGGGCGAGGTCGAGTACGTCCTGGGCGACGGCTCGGTGCACCGGTTCGGGCCGGGCCACGTGACCCTGGCCGAGGATCTGACCGGGCGCGGCCACGTGACCCGCGTGCCCGGCCCGGAGCCACGGATCAGCGTCGCGATCCCCCTGGCCGACTAATGGTCCGTCAGCGCTCAATCGTCGGGTCGCTCAGGACCCGTCGTCATCCCGACCGCGGCGAGGCACGACCACCACTCCGTCATCCCGAGCGGAGTGAGCGTGCGAACGAAGTCGAGGGATCTTCCCTTCCGTATGGCTCATGTTTGGCTGGGGAAGATCCCTCCACTTCGCTCGTGCCTCGCCGCGCTCGGGATGACGGGGGAGGTGCCGCGCAAGCTTTGCCCTGAGCCTGCCGAACGGGTCGTTCCGCTCGGGATGACACGCACAATCTCACCCTCAGCGTGGTCGAGCATTCACTGTCAGCCCGCCGCTGATCGGCGGTGATCTCCGGGGAGCCTCTATGAGCACGTCGAACGCCAGCGCCACGGCCAACGGCAGTGTCTCCGAAGTCTGGAGCGAGCGCTTCCTCTCGACCGCGTTCGACGATCTGCCACCCGATGTGGTGACGCTGGCAAAGCGGGTGCTGCTGGACTACCTCGGGGTGGCCATCGGCGGGGCCAGCATGCCGATGGCCCAGATCGCCACGGCCTACTTCGTGGAGTTGGGTGGCAAGCCAGAGGCCAGCCTGCTGCTGGATACACGCCGCCTGCCAGGTATCCATGCGGCCCTGGTCAACGGCGTCTACGGGCACACGCTGGATATGGACGACGGCCACCGGATGGCGGCCGGGCATCCGGGCGTGGCAACCCTCCCGGCCGCGCTCGCCGCCGCCGAGATCCACCAGGCCAGCGGCCCCGATCTCCTGCGCGCCCTCGTCTGCGGCTACGAGGTCTTCGTGCGGATCGGGGCGTTCCTCAATCCCGCCCACCTGAAACGCGGCTACCACACCTCGGCCACGGTGGCGCCGTTCGCGGCGGCGCTGGCGGCCGGCCTGCTGATGGGGCTGGATCGGGCGCGGCTGGCACGAGCGCTCGGGCTGGCCGGCGTGCAGGGGGCCGGCCTGATGGAAGTCTTCCACGACGGCGCGATGGCGAAGCCGTTCCAGGTGGCGCGGGGCAGTGCGGCCGGCCTGCTAGCCGCTGACCTGGCTGCTCAGGGCGCGCTGGGGCCACGCTCGGTGCTGGAGGGCACGCAGGGCTTCCTGGCGGCGATGTGCGGCGAGCGCGATCCTGCGCCGTTGCTGGCTGGCCTCGGTCCGGACGATCCCGCGCCGGACTGGGCCATCCGAGGCGTCTACTTCAAGCTGTACGCGGCCTGCCGCCACACCCATGCCGCCGTGGACGCCGCCCGCGCCCTGCGCGACGACTATCAGTTGACTCCTGACGACGTGCAGTCCGTCGTCGTGCGGACCTACGCCGTGGCCGACCAGTTGTGTGGCGCGACGGCCCTCCCCAGCGGTCCGTCCGAGGCGAAGTTCAGCCTGCCGTACACCGTGGCGCTCGGGCTGACGGTCGGGCACGCCGGGCCATCCACCTTCGCCCAGGAGCAGGTCGAGGACGCGACGCTGCGATCCCTGGCCTCGCGGGTGCGCGTCGAGATCGACCCGGCCATCGAGGCGCAGTATCCGAGCACGCGCCCGGCCGCGCTCGACCTGACCACGCGCGACGGCCGGCTGCTCCAGGCGGAGGTGTCCATCGCGCGGGGCGAGCCGGAAGTGCCGCTGACCCAGGCGGACGTCGAAGTGAAGTTCCTCGACAACGCCGTGCCCGTCCTGGGGGAGGCGCAGGCCCGCGAGATCATCGCTGAAGTGGGGGCGCTCGAGACGCGCCGCTCCTGCCAGCGCCTGTTTGACCTGCTGGCCGGCCGCGCGAGCCTCGTCGGAGCGCCATCCTGACGGTACGGGTGCGTGCCGCTCACCGCCTGGGGTAGAGCGGTGCGCACCCATGTCATCCTGAACGACCGAGCTTGCGAGGGAAGTGAAGAACCTCACCCACTGACGTTAGATTGTCGCGTCAGCGGGTGAGGTGTTTCGCTGCGCTCAACATGACAGACCAAACTGCGTGCTTGCAATGGCGCAGCGGCGCACACCAGCCGGTACGCGCCTACACCGCACACCGCACACCGCACACCGCACGACCCAATTGCGCCGGCTGCCGGCATGCGGCATGATCTCCACCCCAGCGTCAGGTTCTTTCGGAGGTCGTAACGGTGACGGTCGGAGCGCGCACAGGGCCGCAGGGGCACACCGGGGCGAGTGCTGTCGTCGCGGCGCTCGAAGAGCGGGGCGTCGAGTACCTCTTTGGCGTCCCCGGCCACGGCGCCTATCCGATCTACGGCGCGCTCACGCGCGGATCGAGCGTCCGGCCGATCGTCGGGCGCAACGAGCAGGGCGTCTCGTTCATTGCCGATGCGTGGTCGTGGGTCAGCAATCAGGTGGCGGTCGCGACGAGCGTCCCCGAGTGCGGCTTCACCAACTCGTCGACCGGCGTCTGGCAGGCGACCGAGGACGGCGAGCGGATGCTCTTCATCCTCGAACACGACCCGATGCACGAGCCGATTGCCCGCTCCGTGGCGATCCACTACGCCCAGGCCAACAGCGCCGAGGAGATCGGGCCGACCTTCCACCGGCTGATGGATCTGCTGGAGACCGGCCGCCCCGGCGGCGCGGTACTGGAGATCCCACAGCGGGTGCTGGTCGGGCCAGCCGAGCGGCTCGGGGCGCGGCCAGCCCGCCCGAAGCACGCGGTTGTCGATCCGAGCGCCCTCGACGAGGCCGCCAGCCTGCTCTCAAAGGCGCAGCGGCCGGTCATCGTGGCGGGACGGGCAGTGGTGGCAGCCGGCGCCGAGGGGGCGCTGCGTCAGCTTGCCGAGAAGCTCCAGGCGCCGGTCTTCGCGGATCGGAACGCCAAGGGCGCGCTGCCGGAGGATCATCCGCTGGCGCTCGGCTACACCTGGAGCCCGACCTCCGTCTCGGAAGAGCTGTTGAAACAGGCGGACGTGGTGCTGGCCATCGGGCCGCGCGAGCTGGCGGCCACCGGCGCCCGTTCGGCCGAGCAGATCGGTCAGCAGTTGATCCACCTGGACTGGGAGCCGGGCGACGAGGCCGCGCCCGCCCGCCTGAAGCTGGCCGGGCACGTCGGGGACGCCCTCAGCGATCTCGCGGAGCTGGTCTCGGGGCGCAAGACCCCAGCCTTCCCGACCGAGGCGCTGGACGCCATCCGCGAAGGGCCGTGGCGGTACGCCGAGGGGCGGGTGCCGTGGGCGCTCGACTTCTTCCGCAACCTCCAGACGGCCCTGCCAAAGGATGTCCTCTTCTTCACCGACTCGATGGTCGGCCTGTGGGTTTTCCGGCTGCTGAAGGCGTACCAGGGCCGCTCGTATCGGTTCGGCTGGGGCAACGGCAGCGGGACGCTCGGGTACGGCTTCCCTGGCGGCATCGGCGCGAAGCTGGCCGAGCCGAGCCGCGAGGTGGTCTGCATCGCGGGCGACGGCGCGGCGCTCTACAACCCGCAGGAGCTGGCGACGCTCAACCTGTACGGCATGAAGGTGACGTACATCGTCTGCAACGACGACTGCTACGGCGCGGTCCGCGACAACCTGAACGAGGGGTACGGCGTGCCCATCGGGCACGAGCTGGTCAACCCTGACTTCATGAAGCTGGCCGATGCGTTCGGGATGCGCGGCATCCGCGCCGAGACGCCGGCCGGCATCGGGGCAGCATTGCAGGAAGCACTGGCCGGCGACCGCTCCACCCTGATCGAGGTGCCGCTGGAGCTGCGCCCTGGCCGGTACTGAGCGGGGTCGTGGGCCGTAGGGCGTGGGGGTTGGTGAAAGCGTGCAACTCACCCTTGTCATCCTGAGCGCAGCGGAGGACCTCACCCGCTGACGCGAGCGTTGACGGTATGCCCGCCGCCATGACGCTCAAAGAAGCGGGGACCTCACCTGCTGACGCGAACGTTGACGGTCAGCGGGTGACGGACGAGATGACGGTCAGCGGGTGAGGTCCTTCGCTGCGCTCAGGATGACATGGGGAGTTGCGTGTTCGCTACGACACAGCAGCGCGCGTCAGCAAGCATGCTTCCACGATCCACGATCCGCGCATGACCCCAACGGTTAGTCTGGCGCTCGCGGGGACCGTGCTGCTGTGGGCGTCGCTGTTCGTGGCGACGCGCGCGGCGCTGCCGTACTACGGCCCGGACCACCTGATGCTGCTGCGGTTCCTGTGCGCCTCGGCGACGCTCGGGGCGGTGGCCGTCGTCAGCAGGCCGCGCCTTCCGACGCTGCGGGATCTGCCGGTGCTGGCTGCCAGCGGCCTGCTCGGGATCACCCTCTGCAACCTCGGCGTGACCTACGGAGCGCGGACCGTGACGGCCGGCTCGGCCAGCATGCTGGCGAGCCTCGGCCCCGTCTTCTCCGCGATCCTCGCCGTGGCCTTCCTCCACGAGCGACTGCGCCGGTGGGGCTGGGCCGGTATCGGGGTCAGTTTCGCCGGGGTGGCTGTTATCGCGCTGGGCGAGGGCGGCGGAGTGCGCCTGGAGCCTGGAGCGGGCCTGCTGGCGCTCGGGGCGCTGGCGCAGGGCGTCTCGTTCGTGGTGCAGAAGTCGGCGTTCGGGCGGTACGGCCCCGTGGCGCTGATCAGCTACACGATCTGGATCGGGACGCTGCCGATGCTCCTCTTCGCGCCGGGGCTGGTGGAGACCATCGCCGCCGCGCCGCTCCATGCGACGGTCAGCGTGGTCTACCTGGGCGTGGTGGCCGGAGCGTTCGCGCAGTGCATCTGGGCGTACGCGCTCTCGAAGATTCCGGCCTCGCGCGCGGCCAGCTTTCTCTACCTGATCCCTGGGCTGGCCGTCGTCTTCGGCTGGGCCTACCTTGGCGAGATGCCGTCCTGGCTGTCACTGCTGGGCGGTGGGCTGACGCTGGCCGGCGTGGTGCTGGTCAACACCCTCGGGCGCGACCAGCCCGCTGCATCGGCTGTCCCGGCTCCGAACCCGTCTGACGAGGACCGCCCCACCGCTGCACGCCGAGCGTCAGGGCTGACAGCCCGTCCCTGAGCCGCCGTTCGAGATCCTGACCACCCCGTCAGGCTCGGCGTACTGCACGTCGGGGTCGGCGTTGAGGGCGTCGATGGCCTGCTGACCGGTCCCGCCGGGGACGTTGACCACCTGCACGTCGATGCCCAGGATCGTCTGGATGATCGTGCCGCCGTACCGCCCGATCACAACGGCCGGGTCCGCGCCCGGCTTGACCTTGACCAGGATGCGGTCGGGCGGGCACGCTGCCGGCGAGGGGGCAGCGGCCGGCGGTTCGGGTATGGCGGCTGGCGGCTCAGGCACGGCTTCCTCCGTGGGCGGCGGCTCCTGCTGGGCGCGGGCTGTCACGGCCAGCCCGGCGATGGCTGCCGTCAGGATCAGGAGGGCCACCAGGATTCTGACCATCATCTGCCTCACATCACGTACAACGTTGAAGGCGCACGAATCGTTCCGTTGAGCGTGTCGACCTGGGCCGGGTAGTGCCTGGCAGCGCGGAGCGTGCGCGTGCAGGCATCCGGCGCGTCGCCCTCAGACGTACCAACGGTACGACGTGTCGCCTCGTGAGTGGGCTGGATCAGGACGGGGTGCAGGCTTCGTCGCCGACGCTGACGCCGAGGGAGGGCTCCATGCTGAATGCACGGATCGGCAAGCGGGTTCGCTCAGTGCTGGGTGCGGGCGTGCTGGCGCTCGGCGTGCTGCTCGGCGGCGCGGCGCTCAGGTACGGGATCGGGCCGAATGCTGACAGCGCACCCCCAGCCTACGCCGCGCAGCCCGCCGCGGCCCCGGTCTCCGCTGCGCCCGCCCAGGTGGAGATCCGCGAGTTCCCGGTGCCGCGTGGCTCCGCGCCGCACGACGTTGCCCCGGCCCTGGACGGCGGCGTCTGGTACACCGCCCAGGCAACGGGCGCGCTTGGCTGGCTCAACCCGGCCACGGGCGAGACGCGCCACGTGCAGCTTGCCCGTCCCGGCGAGCGCTCGGCTCCGCATGGCGTGATCGTCGGGCCGGACGGCGCGCCCTGGATCACCGACGGCGGCCTGAACGCCATCGTCCGCGTCGATCCGGCTACCAGCGAGGTCCGTCGCTTCCCGCTGCCGCCCGAGCATGCTGCCGCGAACCTGAACACCGCCACCTTCGACCGCCAGGGCGTCCTCTGGTTCACCGGCCAGAACGGCGTCTACGGCAGGCTCAACCCGGCCGATGGCGCGATGTCCGCCTGGAAGTCGCCGCGCGGCAACGGCCCGTACGGCATCACCGCCACGCCGTCCGGCGAGGTCTACTACGCGTCGCTGGCTGGCAGCCATATCGCCCGCATCGACACCGAGACGGGCGTGGCGACGCCCATCGACCCGCCGACGCCGCGCCAGGGCGCGCGACGGGTCTGGTCCGACAGCGAGGGCCGGATCTGGGTCAGCGAATGGCTGTCCGGGCAGGTCAGCCTCTACGACCCTGCCTCCGAAAGCTGGCGGGCCTGGAAGCTGCCCGGTTCCGCACCGATGACGTACGCCGTCTACGTCCACGACGATGGCACCGTCTGGCTGACCGACTTCGGTGGGAACGCGTTGGTCCGCTTCGACCCGTCCTCCGAGTCGTTCGAGGTGCTGCCGCACGCCGCGCCGAACGCCAACGTTCGGCAGCTGCTGGGCCGGCCCGGCGAGGTCTGGGGGGCGGCGTCGGGGCAGGACCGGCTGGTGGTGGTGTACACGCGGTAGTCGTGAACGACCGGGCTGGGTCGCTGCCGACACTTCCCCGTCATCCCGAGCGGCGTGACCCATTCGGCAGGCTCAGGGCAAGGCTTGCGACTTCCCACCCAGGGCGATTGTATGTTGATGTCGTCGTGCCACCGCGTCGGGGCTTGAAAGCCCCGCCTACCATCCTGCAGTCGCTGCGCGACGCGCCAGTCGCACCAGTGCCTGCCGTTCCCGACGGCCGTCGCGCAGCGACTGCATGCGTGTAGGCGGGGACTTCAGTCCCCGACCGCCCGTTCCGTGATGCTTCGGGGACACCAATGAACAGGCAATCGCCCTGAGTCACGAACCGGGGCGATTGCATGTTGATGTCGTCGTGCCGCCGCGTCGGGGCTTGAAAGCCCCGCCTACACTCCTGCAGTCGCTGCGCGACGCGCCAGTCGCACCAGTGCCGGCCGTTCCCGGCGGCCGTCGCGCAGCGACGGCGTGACGGTAGGCGGGGACTTCAGTCCCCGACCGCCCGTTCCGTGATGCTTCGGGGACACCAATGAACATGCAATCGCCCTGACTTCCCACCCCGTCATCCCGAGCGGCGTGAGCCTGCGAACGAAATCGAGGGATCTTCCCCGGCGAACCGAGTAGCGGCTTCAGGAAGATCCCACTCCACTCCGCTCGTTCCTCGCCGCAGTCGGGATGACGGACGGGAGGGCGTTTCTCGCCGCGGTCGGGATGGCGACAAGTGAGTGCTGCGCGACCCTGCGATTGACATCTGACGAGCCAGGAGGGGCATGCCCCTCGACGGCTCCGGGGTAGAATGCCGCGATCTGGAAGAGGATGGCAGACGTGGCAACTGCGTACGGAGTCGGGATCATCGGGGCGGGCATGTTCGGGGCGCAGCACGCGCGCGCCCTGGCCATGGTCCCGGGCGTCAAACTGGTGGCGGCCTCGGCGCGTACACCCGAGCGGCTGCAGCGCTTCACGGCGGAGTTCGGGGGCGCCGGCTACACCGACTACCGCGACCTGATCGCCGATCCGGCAGTCGACGTCATCTGCAACGTGCTGCCCCACAACCTGCACGCCCAGGTGACCGTCGAGGCGCTGCGGGCTGGCAAGGCTGTCCTGCTCGAAAAGCCGATGGCCCCCACGCTCGCGGACTGCGACGCTGTCGTGCGGGCCGTGGCCGAGATGGGGACGCCGTTCATGGTGGCCCACCCCTACCGCTACATGCGGGCCTACCAGGAAGCGCTGCGCCTGATCCGTGAGGGAGCCATCGGGCGGCCGGTCGCGGCGACGGCTGCGATGGTGAAAGACTGGACCTTCGCCCAGCGCGAGCAGTGGCACCTCGCGCCGGGCGGCGGCATGTGGCTGACCAACGGCTGCCACCTGGTGGACCGGCTCTGCCTGCTGCTGGACGCCCAGCCGAAGGACGTGCGGGCTGTCGTCGGGACGTGCTTTCACCCGCAGGATGTAGACGACCTCGGGGTCGGGCTGATCGGCTTCGAGGGCGGCGCTGTGGGGATCGCCCGGGCCATCGGGTACGCGGCCGGTGCGCGCGACGACTGGTCAGAGGTCCAGGGCACCGAGGGCGCGTTGCGGGTCAACCACACCGATGGCCTCTTCCTGGCGCGCCGCGACGCCTGGGAGCCAGTCTTGCAAGCGCCCAGCCCACAGCTGGACGCCCTGGCCGGCGAGTGGGTGGCGTTCCTGGCCCACGTGCGCGGCGAGACGCCCTCGCCCGTCTCGGCAGAGTACGGCCGGCTGGTGGTGGCGACGGTGCTGGCCGGCGTCGCGTCGAGCGAGAGCGGGCAGGTGACGCCCATCGCGTGAGGCAAGCCCGGATACACGCTACAGCGAGTTGCACCGGGGACGACGATCCGCGCCGCGACGGCCAGCGACGTTCGTGAAATGCGCGGTATGGAGCGGCCGTCGTCGCGTTGATCTAGAGGCCGCGCCGGCCCATCTCTTCGCGGATCGCGCCGAGCAGCCAGCGATGGTAGCCGTCGGCGTAGGGCACGAGGTCGGTGAGCGTCAGCGTGCGCGCAACGAACGCGTCCGGCCCGGCGGCTGCCGCTCGGTAGCGGGCCTGGGCCTCGCCGATGCGCCCCTCGACCAGCCCGAGCAGGTCGTCCAGGCCAAGCCAGGCCAGCCCGGCCACCTCGCGCGGATCGGGCTGGTAGGCGGCGTCCGGCGGGCCGGGCATCAGCAGGTGGACGACGTGGTACTCACGGTCGATCAGGCCGTTGGCATGATCGTGCTGTTGCCGGTGCCGCCCGAGATGGAGCATGTCCCGAAGCTCGACGGCGATGCCCAGCTCCTCGCGGACCTCCCGCGCGGCCTCGGCCATGCTCTCCCCGAAGCGGATGTGCCCGGCGGCCGAGGCGTCGAAACGGAGCGGCCAGACATCCTTGCGGGCCGCCCGGTGCTGCAAGAGGATCTCCGGACCCTCCCGCCCCGGCCGCGCGATCCAGCAGAAGAACGCCTGGTGCCAGTGGCCCTCCAGGTGGATCTGCCCGCGTGGCAGCGCCGTACCGGTCGGCTCGCCCGCCTCGGTGAAGACCTCCAGCAGCTCGCGAGGGTCCGTGAGCTGTACCGCGCCGCCTGCCGCGCTCATCGTCGCCTCCGCCCCTGACCGTGTGCCCGCTGTCCCACATCCGATGCGCGCACCGTCGCGCGAGACACTGTCTACACCCGATGCGCGCCCGTGCCTGCTGCGCTGCCCGCACCGCCGATCATGCCTGACGAGATGTCGCCGTGCACAGCCACGGCCCCGGAACGCGGCGCGGCGCCCGAATGACGCAGATGCTCTGACCGGATGTTCCACTTGCCAAAATCCGACCATTAGAGTAGGCTAATGCTTGCCATTTGGTAACCCTCAGCGCGCTGCAGAGAGGTCTTCTCGTCATGCATCCTATCGTCTCACATTCTCGTGGCCGGCCGACTCGGGTGGCGGTGCTGGCCCTGGCGCTCGCGCTGGCGCTGCTCGTGCAGGCCGGCGGTCCGTTGCTGGCCTGGGCCGCGCCGGCCGCCCAGGGCACGATCACCGTCACCGACGTTGTCGGGCGAACCGTCACCGTCAAGGCGCCCGTCCAGCGGGTGATTCTGGCGGAAGGTCGCCAGACCTACATCGTGGCCTCGCTCGACACCGACAACCCGTTCCAGCGGGTCGTCGCCTGGGGCGACGATCTCCGCACGGCGGACTACGACACCTACGTCAAGTATGGGGAGAAGTTCCCGTCGATGGCCGAGATCCCGGTCATGGGCAGTCCGCAAAGCGGCACGTTCAGTGTCGAGAAGGCGGTGTCGCTCCAGCCGGATCTGGTGCTGTTCAGCCTGGATTCGTACGCGCCGGCCCGAGACTCTGGCCTGATCGACACCCTGGCTGGCGTCGGCATCCCGAGCGTCATCATCGACTTCCGCCAGCAGCCGCTGGAGACGACGGTTCCGAGCATCCTGCTGGTCGGGCGGCTGTTCGGCCGCGAGGCGAACGCGCAGGCCGTGGCGGACTTCTACACGCAGCAGGTCAACACGGTCTTTGCCCGCGTCGAGAAAATCAAGGACGCGCCGCCGACGATCTTCATCCTGCGGGCGGCTGGCCTGCTGGACTGCTGCGGCACGTTCGGCCGCGCCAACCTCGGCATCCTGGCCGAGCGGGCCGGCGGCACGAACATCGCCGCGGGCCTGTTCCCGGGCTGGAGCGGCACCGTCAACCCTGAGAAGGTCTTGACGGCAGACCCGGACATCATCATCGCGACGGGCTCGAACTGGGTCTACTCGCCGAACGCCCAGAACTACGTGCCGTTCGGCTACAACACGACGCCCGAGATGGCTCGCACCGCCCTGCGCGGCCTGACCGATCAGCCCGGCTGGAGCGGCCTGAAAGCCGTCAAGACGGGCCGGTTCTACGGGGTCTGGCACCAGTTCTACAACTCGCCGTTCCACTTCGCCGTGCTCCAGCAGTTCGCCAAGTGGAACTTCCCGGAGCAGTTCGCCGACATCGACCCCGAGGCGAACCTCCGCACCTACCACGAGCGGTTCCTGCCGATCAGCTACGGCGGCACCTTCTGGGTGGGCCTGAACGACTAGCGCCCTGCGTCGAAGGGCAGGCTCTGCGAGTGGAGGGAAGAACCTCACCCGCTGACGCGGGCTTGACGGTCAGCGGGTGAGATCCTTCGCACGCTCAGGATGACAGAGGGTGCTGCAGGCTCTCAGAGGGTCTTGCAGGCTCTCAGAGGGTGCTTGCAGGCTCTCAGAGGGTGTTGCACGCTTTCTACGAGAACGCAGCCTGCCTCAGGGCGGAGTTTCCGTCCAGAGACGCACATCTCAGAGCTATCGGGGTGAGTGGGCGCTGTCACGCATGCGGACCCTCACCCGAAACCTGACACCCAGAACCCGACCCCGCACCTCGGAGGCACGACGTGGCTCAGAACGTCGCGGCCGGCACGATCCCCGGGCTGCTGGCCGCCGAGCGCGGCGACGCAGCCAGACGGGCGCTCGGCCGCCGCATCTATGCGGACGTCACCAGGCGCAAGCGGCTGATGCTCGGCGTGCTCGCGCCGTTGCTGGTGCTGCTGATCCTGGCCGACATCTCCATCGGGCCGTCCGGCCTGACGCTCCTGGATGTGGCCCGTATCATCGTCTGGCCGGCCAGCGCCAACATCACGCAGTACGCCATCGTCTGGGACATCCGCCTGCCGATGGCGCTGATGGCCGTGGTGGTCGGCGCGTCGCTGGCCATCGCCGGCGCTGAGATGCAGACGATCCTGAACAACCCGCTGGCCAGCCCGTTTACGCTGGGGATCTCGGCGGCGGCGAGCTTCGGCGCGGCGGTGGCGCTGGTGCTTGGGGTGAGCATCGTCCCGTTCGCGAGCGGCATCTTCTTTGTGGCCGGCAACGCCTTCGTCTTCGCGATGGTGGCCGCGCTGGTCATCTTCGCCTTCAGCATGATGCGCGGCGTCTCTGCCGAGACGATGGTGCTGCTGGGCATCGCACTGGTCTTCCTGTTCCAGGCGCTGCTCGCGTTGCTCCAGTACATCGCCTCGGAACAGGCGCTCCAACAGGTGGTCTTCTGGTCCCTGGGGAGTCTGGCGAAGGCCAGTTGGCCGAAGCTCGGGCTGACGGCGCTGATGGTGGCCGCCACGCTGCCGTTCTTCCTGCGGGCAAGCTGGCAGTTGACAGCGCTGCGCCTCGGAGATGAGCGGGCGCGCGCGCTGGGCGTGGACGTTCAGCGGCTGCGGCTGCTGGTGCTGGTCGGCGTGTCGCTGCTGGCCGCGACGGCTGTGGCGTTCGTGGGCACCATCGGGTTCGTCGGACTGGTCGGCCCGCACGTCGCGCGGATGCTGGTGGGCGAGGAGCAGCGCTACTTCCTGCCGGCCTCGGCCATCTGCGGCGCGATCCTCCTGGCGGCCACCTCGCTGGTGAGTAAGGCGATTCTGCCGGGCGTCATCATCCCGGTCGGCATCATCACGGCGTTGATCGGCGTGCCGTTCTTCCTGGCGCTGATCTTCAGCCGGCGGAGGCAGCTCTGGTCATGAGCGTCCGACTCGACGACATCAGCTTTTCCTATGGCGCTCAGGCGGTCCTGCACGGCGTCTCGATGGCGGCGGCGCGCCCGGGCGAGGTGCTCGGGATCGTTGGCCCGAACGCGGCCGGCAAGTCCACCCTGCTGAAGTGCGTCGCGGGCCTCCACCGGTCGGGCGGGCAGGTCTGGCTCGACGGCGCGGAGGTCCGCGGCGCCGAGCAGTGGCGCACGCTGCGTCGGCAGGTGACCTACCTGCCTCAGGAGTACGCCAGCACGGCGGCCATCACCGTCTTCGAGGCGATCCTGGTGGCCCGGCAGCAGTCGGCCTCGTGGATCGTGGGCGACGACGACATCGCGGCCGTCGCGGCGATCCTCGACGACTTGCGCCTGGAGCCGATCGCCCTGCGCTACCTGAGTGAGCTGAGTGGCGGACAGCGCCAGATGGTGGCGGTGGCCCAGGCCTTGGCCCGCGACCCCCGCGTGCTCCTGCTGGACGAGCCGACCAGCAGCCTCGATCTCCAGCGCCAGCTTGAGCTGCTGCAACTGGTGCGGTCGCTGGCCGCCGAGCGCCAGATGACGGTGCTGATCGCCCTCCACGACCTGAATCTGGCGGCCCGCTTCGTGGATCGGCTGGTCATCCTGCACGGCGGCCGAACCTACGCCGACGGCGCGCCGGAGGATGTGCTGACCGAGATGATGCTCTGGCAGGTGTATGGCATCGAGGCCCGCGTGGAGCTGGACCGAGACGGTTTGCCGCGCATCACGCCGCTGCGCTCGATCCGCGACACCACGGCCGGAGCACCACCGCCGCGGGAGCCGGTCGCCGCGTTCGCCTGAGATTATCATCACCTGACGCCCTGGTGTCACATTCTCCCTGACGACATGCAGGGCGATGGCATGTTCATTGGTGTCCCCGAAGCATCATGGAGCGGGCGGTCGGGGACTGAAGTCCCCGCCTACAGTCACACCGTCGCTGCGCGACGGACACCGGGAACGGCAGGGACTGGTGAGACTACAGCGTCGCGCAGCGACTGCAGGATGGTAGGCGGGGCTTTCAAGCCCCGACGCGGCGGCACGACGACATCAACATGCAATCGCCCTGATCGTCGATCATCAGTGCATGCTGGCACGTTCATTCGCCGCCGAGGGCTTCGTCCCAGTTATGGAGTATGTCGTCATCGAGCGGGCGCGGCTGGAGCGATACCAGAGAGCGCTTCCCGATCTCAGCCTGCATCTCGTCGTGCTGAATCCAAGCCGTGAGGTTATCCTCCAGCGGGATCACGATCGCGAGAAGACACCGGTGGCGCACCACTTTGTGCACCTACAGCAGGCGCTCGTTGGTGAACTGACTGGTGTAGGGGCCTGGATCGACAGCAGTGAACTGACGGCAGAGGAAACGGTTGCCGCCATCCTTCGGCAGCCAGAACGCGCGCGCCTCGCGAGCATGAGCACGGGGCGGTAGCCGCGATGGTTGCGCGCGCATCCACGCTCGCCGTCCGTCGCTTCTGGCGCCGGGGTAGAATCGGGGCATGCACGGGTACGAGCCAGTCATGACGTTTGGGGAGGCCGCCTCCCGCCGTTACGACGACCGGCCGCGCGGCGATGAAGATGCCGCCGTCGCGTTCCTGGCGGGGCTGGCCGGGGATGGCTCCGCGCTGGAACTGGCCATCGGGACGGGACGGATCGCGCTGCCGCTGGCGGCGCAGGGCGTCCCCGTCCACGGCATCGACCTCTCGCCCCACATGCTCGACCGGCTGCGCGAGAAGCCCGGCGGCGACCGGATCCCGGTCACGCTGGGCGATTTCTCCCGGGTCCCCGTCGAAGGCCGTTTTCGCCTGATCTACCTCGTCTACAACACCCTCTTCAACCTGCTGACCCAGGATGAGCAAGTGCGCTGCTTCGAGAACGTCGCGGCGCACCTGGCCGACGATGGCCGCTTCGTGGTCGAGGCGTTCGTGCCAGCGTACCTCCACCGCCTGCGCGACGAGCAGTACGTCGATGCTGAGGCCATCGCGGTGGACGAGGTCAAGCTCGACGTGGGCCGCCACGACCCCGTCACGCAGACCCTCTACGAGAGCCATGTCTCGCTGACGGCGCAGGGCGTCCGCGTCCACCCGATCGTCTGCCGCTACATCTGGCCCAGCGAGATGGATCTGATGGCGCGCATCGCCGGGCTGCGCCTGCACGAGCGCTGGGGCGGCTGGCTCCGCGAACCGTTCACCGCCGCCAGCCGCCTGCACGTGTCGGTCTACGGTCGCTGAGCCGCCTGCCCGCCCGGGCGCTATGGCAGAGCCGGCGTGCCCGGACCGGGGGTCGCGGTCACGGTCGGCGTTGGGGTGACGGTCGGCGTGGCTGTTGCGCTGCTGGAGGGCGTCTGGGTCAACGTTGGTAGGGCGGTCGGCGTGGCGGCCGACACTGCGCTGGTCGGCGCAACGGATGGCAGATTCGTCGTCGGCGCGGTTGCTGCCGGGGCGTTGGTCGGCGCACTCGTCGAAGGTGTCGTGGCCGGGGTGGCGGCCATCGCCCCTGGCGTTGCCCCTGAGGTTGCCGCCGGCGTGCCCACGGTCGGCGTGTCGATTGCCGCGCGCGCCGTCCCCGTGGCCGCTGCCTGAGATGGGTGTACTGTGGCCGTGGGAGTCGATGTCCCCGGCGTCACCGTGCCGGGCGTGCTGATGGTAGCCGTCGTCGCGGTGGACGGCGAGCCGCCCGCCGCCGTGGTCGCCGATGCTGCCGCCTCCGCCGTGGCCGACGCGGCAAGCTCCGTCGAGGTGCTGGCTGCTCCAGCCGGCGGGCTGCCGGTGACGGCGGCGACGTTGTCTGTGCCGCTGGGTGCGGCGCCGTCGCCTGTCGGGCTGAGCGCGATGCCGGGCTGGCCGCCTCCCCCACGGGCCGACGGCAGCAACGGTGCGCCCGGCCCCTGGGCCGTTGGCGCGGGCGTCGGGGTCGTCGGGGCGAGCACTGGCGGCGGGTTCGGAATGACCTGCCCGACCGTCGTGCCGGTCGCTGGCTGATCGGCCACCAGCGAGCCGAGCGGCTCCCCACTGGCGACTTCAACCGCCGTGACGCCGCCCATCGCCAGCGCGAAGCCGACGAGCGCCACGACGGTGACGGTCACCAGCGACCGCCGCGAGACCATCCCGAGGACGGTCTGCGCCGCCGCGGGGGTGGTGACCACCGTCTTGACGAGGCCGTCTCGACGTAGCTGCCGCGCCGAGACGCCAGCCTGGATGATGCGGCGCTCCAGGGACGTGAGCGGCGCCTTCACGATCTCGCTGACAGACGAGCCGATGGTCGCGCCGATCATCGCGCCGGCCAGCGTACCCTGCGCGCCGAGCCACGAGGTGAAGATCGCGCCGCAGACGGCGGCCAGTCCGGCCGTGGCAATGCCAGCGAGGTAAGCTTGCGGTTCGGCAGGCAGCATGTTCGAAGCAGGAGAAGGAACGGTCACAGGCGACAGTCCTTTGCTGTAGGGGGTTGGGACTCACCACGGCGTCGGGGCTGCACCAGGAGAGCGTGCACCTGGCGTGCCAGCATGGTCACGCGGGCGCGCGATGGCAGCGCACAGGCGAGAGAACGCGGTGGGTGTTGCGTACGAGCCGCCCCCTGCCGGATGCTGTGTCCTCGGAAGCGCAAGGGGGAATGCGGTAGGATTTCCCGTTAGGAACGCGCCCTGGCTGGCCGCGTGTCACAGTGTTCCGTCACACCCATCTGGGAGAGGTCCACGATGCCGTTTACCGCCCGTCTCCTCCGTGTCAATCTGACGACCGGCACAACCCGCGACGAAGAGGTCGCCCCTGAGATTTTGCGGAAATGGCTCGGCGGGACGGGCCTGGGCGTCCACTATCTGATGCAGGAAGTGCAGCCCGGCACCCGCTGGGACGACGCCGAGAACCCGGTCTTCATCTGCACCGGGCCGCTGGCCGGCACCCGCGTCTCGGGGACTGGCACCGTCTCCGTGGTGTTCAAAGGCCCGATGAACGGCCTGGCCGGGGCCACCCAGGCGAACGGCTACCTCGGGGCGTTCTTGCGGACGCAGGGCTACCTCGGCATCGCCATCACCGGCAAGGCCCAGGGGCTGACCCGCCTCCACATCGACGAGCACGGCGTCAGGCTGCTGGACGCCAGCCGCTACGCCGGCCTGCCGGTCTGGCAGCTTGAGGACACGATCCGTGCCGAGGAGAACCTGACCGACAAGCAGATTTCGGTGTTCGGCATCGGGCCGGCCGGCGAGCACAAGGTCCGATTCTCGGCCTTCGTTGGGGACCGGGGGCACGTTGCCTCGCACAACGGCATCGGCGCGGTGCTCGGCGAGAAGAACCTGAAGGCGATCACCTGCAAGCGTGGCAGGGTGCGCCCGCACGTCGAGGATGACAAGCGGCTCAACGAGCTGGTGAAGCCGCTGTTCATCGACGCCAAGGAGTTCGGCGGCGGCGGCATCTACAACTGGGGCACCGGCGGCGGCGTCTCGGGCGCGGCGCGCGGCGGCTGGCTCCCGATCAAGAACTACACCACCAGCATTTTCGAGGAGCACGAGCAGGTCAGCGGGCAGTACCTGCGCGGCAACTTCGAGTGGAAGACCAATCCCTGCTGGGCCTGCCAGATGGGCTGCTGCAAGCTGATGACCGTCACCGAGGGGCCGTACAAAGGGTACGCTGGCGAGGAGCCAGAGTACGAGGGCCTCGCCTCGATGGCCTCGCAGATCGGCATCACCGAGGCGGGCGCGGCCACCATGCTGGCGAACGAGTGCGACTCGCTCGGCTTCGACGTCAACGAGCTCGGCTGGCTGCTGGGGTGGGTCATCGAGTGCCACCAGCGCGGCCTGCTCACGAAGGAGCAGCTCGACGGCCTTGAGCCGACCTGGAACGATCCGGAGACGGCGCTCGCGCTGATGAAGAAGATCGCGACGCGTGACGGCTGCGGCGACTGGCTGGCTGAGGGGGTCATGCGGGCCAGCCTGCACATCGGTGGCGAGGCGGCCAACGCGGCGATCTACACGATGAAGGGGCATGCGCCGCGCTCGCACGATCACCGCGCACGCTGGGCCGAGATGTTCGACACCTGTCTGTCGAGCACCAGCACCATCGAGCTGACCTCTGGCGGCATCCAGACCGAGCGCCTGGGCCTCGCGCCGACCAAGAACCGCTTCGACCCTGATGAGATCGTCGAGCAGATGACGGCGATCAACGGCTGGCACCAGTTCGAGGACTCGCTGGGCATCTGCCGCTTCGACTTCACCAACGCGCACCTGGGGACGGCCACTGTCAGCGCCGTCAGCGGCTACGACATCGACCTGCCGGAGGCGTTGAAGATCGGGCGGCGGATCTCGGCGCAGCTGCGGATCTGGAGCTTCCTCCACGGGATGGACCCGTCAAAGGAGCGCCCGTCCACACGCTACGGCTCGGTGCCGGTGGATGGCCCGGCCAAGGGCTCGAACATCATGGACCACTGGGACCGGATGGTCAGCACGTTCCGCGAGCGCATCGGCTTCGACACGGAGCAGGGGCTGCCGCTGCCGGCCACGCTGGTGGAGCTTGACCTTGAGGAAATGATCCCGGTGGTGGAGAAGATCGCCGCCGAGCGCGGGTTGGCCGTGGCTCGGTAGCGCCCGGCGCCATGACGATAGAGACCCCACGGCGGCGGACCATCGCGCTGGAGTACTACTCCTGGCTGGCGACCCAGCTCAAGGGCGTCGGCGAGCGCGGCATGACCGAGCACCTGCCGATCTCCGAGGATATGACCGTCCGCGACCTGCTCGTGCAGCTCGCGGACGGCTCCGAGAAGTTTGCCGAGCTGGTCTACGACCGTGAGGGCGACCGGGTCAAGGAGTACGCGGCGCTGATCGTCAACGGCCAGATGATCGAGCTGGCCGGCGGGCTGGACCGGCGGCTGGAGGACGGCGATCGGCTGCTGCTGCTGCCGGGCTTCAGCGGCGGCTGAGGCGGCGCGCGGCCCGTAGCCACAGGGTGGCCCCATAGGAAATGCCTCACGCTCAAGTCGAATGACTCACCGTCAGACTTGGTAGACCGACTCTGACGGTGAGTCATTTCTCTCCAGCGATCATCTTGCTGAAGCAAGCCAGTTCAGTCGCCGCGCATCCGCCGACCGGCGCCGTATCGGCGCCCGCGGTGACTTCCTTCAGCCATGAGCCAGCCGGTGTCAACCCACAACTGTAGATAGCGTGTTGCGGTGGGCCTGCTGACCCCCAGTGCATCGCGAACGGCTTTGTTGCTCATGCGCTCGTGGCTACCAAGCGTATCCAGTACACGCTGAAGATCTTCCGGCGGTGATGCATCCTGAGGGCGCGTCGGGGTGATCTGGTACACCCGGCTGCTCTTCCCCGTAGACTGAATAGTCCCCTTGCGCATCAGGAGTTTGATCGAATTCGACGCGCCATAGAGATCCAGACCAACAAGCTTCTGATACTCTCGGCTCGTAAAGCGATCACCGTGCGCGTGGGCGTAGGCCAGCAGGCGCTTCTGATCACCACTGAGATCGAGTGTGTCGAATTGCTTCAGCCACGTCAGCGTTGCCTGATCGTAGACAGGCTGATTGCGGAGTGTCACCCCGAAGTACGTTTGCCCAATGTTCTCGAAGCGCGGCGGGTAGAAGCCTTCGCGCTCCATGACTGCGAACATTCTGGGAATGCCTTCGCCGAGCTCTCGGACAAACCCCAGTTCGGCAAAGACCCGCATGATGAGCGGGTTCCGCGACAGGTGGAGGCGCTCACGACGCGCGAGTGCCTCCACGGTAACAGGATGGGGTGGCAATCCAGGGCTTCGCACTTCCAGGCGGTCGTCAAACATCCAGATTTCGACTTGCGCGCCATGGATACCGTAGTCCCGATGGGCAACGGCATTGACCAGCGCTTCCTGCCAGACGAACGTTGGGTATTCCAGTCGCTCTGAGAAGAAAAGGGTCTGCAATTGGTGACGCTCGCGGATGTATGGACGGATTGCCTCGAATGTTCGCTCCACAAGCGCAGCAAGCGGGCGCTCGATCCGAACCCGCTTCGCCACATTCAATTCAGCGCCGAATCGTCGCTCGGTGCCCTCCCACCGGACGAAGTCCACGCCGCATCTCGGGTGCCAACGTTGCGGATCTTTGCCGAACAGCAGCAGCCCGGCCAAATTCGGCACGCTACGTTCTTGGCGGTCTTCAAGAAGGCGAAATCGGTGGAGTGTCCGCTCCGGCGGCCCCGTCTCGCCCACTCTCCCGGCCAAAGACACAACAAGTTCCAGATCGATGTCGTCTAGCGTCGCGCCTGGCGGAAACGAGCGCTCGATCAGCCCCTGGCCCTTGGTGGCTTTGAGCGCGGCAATTGCAGGTGCGGCGAATGGTACGTTTGCGGCGCCAACACGCAGAAGATAGCGTCCATCTGCAAGTTGGTGGACTTCGGGACTCCAGTCAACTGCAAAATGGAGCAGCAGTTCGCCTGTCGTCGTCTGGACATCACGGACCTGGAATCGAATGGGCGGGGAGACGTATTGATGCTCTGCTGCTGCGCGACGAATGAGCGCGGTTTTGTCGTCTGGGTGAGGCGCGCCTGAAACTGTGCCGTCATCCTCAATCCCAATAACCAAATCTCCGCCATCGGCATTCGCCATAGCCGAGAGCGTCTCGACAACGTCCCAGGCGATGTCACGGGCGTTTCGACGCTTGAGGCGACCCATGGAGCGGTCGAATGCGGACTTTCGTTCAAAGAACTGACTCTCAGGAGTCGTCGACCAGCTTCTGATCTCGTCATCCACGGTCACGTACTCAACCCCTGAGCAAGACTCAAGAGCGGCTGCCAGCCATTCCTGCACAAGCAATCTGCCGTCGAAGAGTCGCGCTAGGCAAGTATACTGGGGCGAATCTGGCAAAAGAGCCGCGGCAGATGACACCCGCTCATCACGATACCTCATCCTCCACGCAATGGGCGTACGGAGTTCGCAGGGAGGCATCCTCAGGCGGCGGCTGGAGGACGGCGATCGGCTGCTGCTGCCGGGCTTCAGCGGCGGCTGAGGCGGCGCGCGGCCCGTAGCCACAGGGTGGCCCTCGTCTGGCGAGGGGAAAGCGTGGGCCGCTGGTGCATGGGGGTCAGGAGGGAGTCCACCATGCACCAGCAGCCGCTTCGGGCTGACGCAGCAGGGTCGCGGCTTCGGGTGGGGAGAACCTTGGCCTGTATGACCCGTGCGTCAGAACCCGTGCCCTCGAGCAGGGCGCTTGCTCACGACAATCCAGGAGGGGAGATGCCGTGTGCCGCTACCCTGACGGACGTTGGTGCTTGACAGGTAGGGGAAGGGTGTCAAGCGCCCGCGCCTCAAGAGCGTATGACTGGAAGCCCCTGGGGAGAAGGCGCTTCCAACCAAATCCAGAGGACTCTCGCAGCCTTTCGGCGACGAGACGAGCACCGGGTCGATCGGGTGGGGAGCCTGATCCGCCACGACGTTCGTAGGTTCATCATGCCGGATGGGCCGCGCAATCCCTGTCAGTCAGGCGGCGGATTGCCCATCCGTCACGTGACCGATTCTCGTGAATCGACATGCGCCCCGCAGTAGTGCGAAAGCAACGGTAGCGAGAGCGCGTGAGGCACACCACGATTGCGCGGCTTGCCGCATCCGTGTGGGTGGTCTATCCTGAACCATGGCACGCATCGAGGCGCGCAAGCGTGGGCCGATTGGCGAGATCCACCTGAACCGGCCCGAGGTTCTCAACGCGATGGGGCGTGAGTGGCCGCGGGATATGCTGGCCGCCGCCCAGGAGATGCAGGACGACCCGGCCATCCGTGTCGTCCTGGTGACTGGCGAAGGCCGGACCTTCTGCTCGGGGTTGGACCTGACACAGCTCTCCCGTGGCGAGATCCCCAACCAGTTCTTCCACGATGCCGAGTACGCCTTCCGCGCGATGGAGACGATGGACAAGGCCGTCATCGCCGGGTTGCAGGGGTACTGCATCGGCGGCGGGTTGCAGCTGGCCATCGCTTGCGACGTGCGGATCGCTGCTGACGACGCCATGCTCGGGCTGCCGGCCGTGCAGGAGGCGTTCCTGCCCGGTATGGGGACGTACCGGCTGCCCCGGCTCATCGGGATGGGGCACGCTCGGCACCTGATCCTCAGCGGTGAGAACATCGACGCGGCTGAAGCGTACCGTGTCGGGCTGGTCAACAAGGTCGTGCCGCGCGCCGACCTCGAAGCCGAACTGGAGGCCTGGGCGCGGCGCTACCTGGATGTTCCCCGCCCGAGCCTGACCTGGGCCAAGCGGCTCTCGAATCAGGCCCTTGACCTCACCTTCGACGAGTTCGTGCCCGTCTTCGACCGGGCGATGGAGACGGTCCTCGCCTCCGAGGAGCACCTGGCCGCTCGCGCCGCCTGGCTCGAACGGATCGCGCAGCGGGCCGCCGAGCGCGAGGCGCGCAAGCCAGCACCCTGACTGCGAGGCGTCGGACGTATCCCCGTACACCACGCCGCTCGCCCAGCGCTGCCCGACCTGTTGCACCGCGCTCCTGCACCTTCGCTCCTGTGAGGACACCATGACCGTCGTCGGGCGCTACTGGGATCGGGCGGCCGAGACGCTGCCCCGCGCCGACCGCGAAGCGCTCCAGATGGCGCGCGTGCGGGCCTGCGTCGCGCGGCTTCAGCGGTCAAGCTCGCCGTTCCACCGGCGGCTGGAGGGCATCGAGCCAGCCGCACTCCAGACGCACGCCGACCTTGCCCGGCTGCCGTTCACGACGAAGGACGATCTCCGTGAGACGTACCCCTTCGGCATGTTTGCCGTGCCCATGCGGGAGGTCGTACGCGTCCACGCCTCCAGCGGCACGACCGGTAAGCCAACGGTCGTCGGCTACACCCGCAACGACCTCGACCTCTGGGCCGACGTGCTGGCACGCGGGCTGGTGGCCGGCGGGCTGACCGAGGACGACATCTTCCAGAACGCCGCCGGCTACGGCCTCTTCACCGGCGGCCTGGGCATGCACGATGCGGTCGAGAAGATCGGGGCGATGGTCGTGCCGACCTCCTCGGGGAACACCGTGCGGCAGGTGATGCTCTTGCGCGATTTCGGCGTGACAGCCCTGCATGCCACCCCATCCTACGCGCTGCACGTGGCCGAAGTGGCCGCCGCCGAGGGGATCGACCTCCGACAGGCGCCGCTCCGGGCGGTCTTCCTGGGGGCCGAGCCGATGTCCGAGGCGCTGCAAGACGAGGTCGCCGAGGCCCTGGGCGTCACCGTCTACGAGCAGTATGGCCTCTCCGAGATCATCGGGCCGGGCGTCGCGTCGGCCTGCGGCGAGGGGCGCTGGCTGCACGTCTGGGACGATCACTACATCCCTGAGGTCGTCGATCCTGAGACGGGCGAGCGTTTGCCAGACGGCACGGCCGGCGAGCTGGTCTTCACCGCGCCGACCAAGGAAGCCCTGCCGATGCTCCGCTACCGCACGCGGGACCGCTCCTTCCTGACGCGGGAGCCGTGCCCGTGTGGGCGGACCAGTGCGCGGATCGGCAAGATCCTCGGCCGCACGGACGACATGCTGATCGTGCGGGGGGTCAACGTGTTCCCGTCGCAGATCGAGCATGCGCTGGTCCGGCTGGCGGGCCTCGCGCCGCACTATCAACTGGTGCTCACCACCCGCGCCGACCGCCAGGATGAGCTGCACGTCCGCATCGAGCCGACAGACCACCGTGGGGCCGAGCTGGGGACGCGGCTGGCGCTGGAAGCCCAGGCCCGGGCGACGCTGCGAGACGCGCTCGGCCTGTCGGTGGTGGTGGAGCTGGTCGCCCCGGGGGCGATCCCGCGCAGCGAGGGAAAGGCCGTGCGGGTGCTCGACCAGCGCCAGCCGTAGGCTGTCCCCGAAACCCGAAACCCGAAACCCGAAACCCGAAACCCGAAACCCGCCCCGTCAGGCGTCCGCGAGGCGGTACCCCACGCCCGGCTCGGTCAGGATGTAGCGCGGGTGGGCTGGGTCAGGCTCGATCTTGCGGCGCAACTGCCCCACGAAGACGTGCAGGTACGGGCGGGCGTCGCCATACTCCGGCCCCCAGATGGCCCGCAGCAGCGTGGTGTGCGTCACCAGCTTGCCGACGTGGGTCAGCAGGTAGTGGAGCATGTCGTACTCCTTCGGGGTCAGGTGGACGGGCTTCCCCTCCACCGTGACCTCGCGCCGCTCCAGATCCATCCGAATCGGCCCGTGTGCGATGGCAGCCTCGCCGCTGGGCCGCGCGCCGCCAGCCCGCCGCAGGGCCGCCCGCATCCGCGCCAGCAGCTCTTTCACCCCGAACGGCTTGGTCAGGAAGTCGTCTGCGCCCAGGTCGAGCGCCTGGACTTTGCTCTCCTCCTCGCCGTGCGCCGAGAGGACGATGATCGGCAGGTCGAGGTCGAGATCCTGGCGGATGGTGCGTGTCACGTCCAGCCCGTTCATGTCCGGCAGGACCAGGTCGAGCAGCAGCACGTCTGGCCGCCGCCGCTGGATCGCATCGAGTCCCTCTTTCGCGGTGGCTGCCAGCACCGGCTCGAAGCCGTGGGCGGTCAGGATCGAGCGGAGGGCCCTGGTGATCTCCGGCTCGTCGTCCACCACCAGCACGCGCGCGCCGCTCATCGCGGTGGCTCTTGCACGCTGGCCGGCGCGGACTCGGCCGACGCGGACTCGGCCGACGCGGACTCGGCTGATGCGGGCTCGGCTGACGCGGGCTCGGCTGACGCGATCTGCGGGGCGGCCGGTTGGGCGGTCTCGCTGGGAATCTCGACCACGAAACGTGCCCCTGGCTGATCCTCCGGGCCGCTCCCAGCCTCCACCCAGATCCGCCCGCCGTGCCCTTCGACCAGGCCCCGGCTGACGGCCAGCCCGAGCCCCGAGCCGCGCACGCGGCTGTTGGTGTCCAGGCGGAAGAACTTGTCGAACACCCGCTCTCGCCGGGCGGCCGGGATGCCCGGGCCACGATCTTCGACGCTCAGCCGGGCGCCGCCGGCCATCGGCATGACAGTCAGGATGATCGGGCTGCCGGGCGGCGTGTACTTCACGGCGTTCTCAATCAGGTTGGTGACCACCTGATCCATCATCAGGTAGTCGAGCGAGACCGGCGCGAGTCCGGGCGCAATCGTCAGCTCGACCGGGCGATCGTGCAGGACCGGGTGGAGCCGCGCCAGCACTTCACGGACCAGCTCCCCGACATCGTACCAGTCTCGCTGGGGCCGCAGCGCGCCGCCCTCGATACGGGACATGTCGAGCAGGTTCGCGACGAGCCGGGTGAGCCGGTCGGCTTCGCGGTCGATGGCCGAAGCGAACGCGTCGCGGTCGTCCTCGCTCCAGGTGATGTCTTTCTGGAGCAGGCTTTCGGCGGAGGCTTTGATGGCGGCCAGCGGGGTGCGGAGATCGTGCGAGACGGAGTTGAGCAGCGCGGCTCGCAGCTCGTCAGCCCGCCGGAGGATCTCGGCGCGGTTGGCCTCCTGGCGCAGCAGCTCGGTGCCCAACGCCACCGCCAGCCGGTCGGCAATGGTCGCCAGCAGGCGGGTTTCGTCGTCGGCGAGTCCGTCTGGCCTGCCCACCAGGCGCAGCATGCCGAGTTGCTGGCTTTCGTGGCGCAGCGGGAAGTTGGCGACGGGCGTCCGGGCGCTGCGGCTCGCGGATGGCTGGTCGCCGGGGCTGCCGCCGCGCGCACGCATGACGATCCAGCGGCCAGCGCGCGCGCCACTGCTCGGCGGCGCAAAGACGCGTCCGGCCGGTTCCGAGCCGAGCGCCGGACCTGCCTTCCCGACTGACACGATGGGAGTCAGGCGTCCCTCGGGGTCCGCACGTGAGATGACGACGCCATCCAGCCGGAACTCGCTGCGGAGACGCTCGGACACCGTCCGCAGTCCCGCGTCTACCCCCGCCTCGCCCAGTGCGCGGCTCAGCTCGTACAGGAAGGTGGCGGTCCAGGCCTGCCGGCTGGCCTGCTCGCGGCGGGCGCGCTCACGCGCGGCAAGATTGCTGATGAGCGCCGAAACGATCATGAACACGATCAGGGCGATCCACTCTTCGGGATCGTGGATGCTGAAGGTGTGGCGCGGCTCGACGAACAGGTAGTCGTAGGCGACGAAGGCGAGCACCGACGACCCGAGGGCATACCACCAGCCCCAGGTCACGGCGGTGAACATGACCGGCAGCAGGAAGAGGATGGAGAGCGGCGGGGCCGAGACGACGACCTCTGCGATGGCGATCAGGCCCGCAACCAGGGCAATGCCGCCGACCATACCGGCGGCAGCGACAGGGTTGATGGTGCGCGCGCGATGGAGCATAGCGAGGATGAGGATCAGTGGCCGGCAGCGGCGCCGGCCACCGGCAGGAAGAAGAACACCACCCCGATGATCAGATAGAGCGCCAGCAACTGGGCGCCCTCCAGCCAGTTCGAGCGGCCGTCAATCGCCACGAAGGCGAAGATCGCCGTGGTGAGCCCGAGGACCAGCAACTCCATCTTGTCGAACACGAGGTTCATCGGCTGGCCCATCAGCAGGCTGATGAAGATCAGGACCGGCGCCACAAACAGGGCGATCTGACTCGACGAGCCAGCGGCAATCGCCATCGTCAGGTCCACGCGGTTCTTGCCGGCGAACGTCAGCGCGCTGAAGTGCTCGGCGGCGTTGCCGATGAGCGGAATGATGATGATGCCGACGAAGAACTCGGTCCAGCCGAGTTGATGAGTCACCGGCTCGACAGTCCGCACCAGCAGCTCGCTCACGAAGACCGTCGCGCCAGTCGCCGCCGCCAGCACGATGAGCGCCTTCTTGACGCTCCAGAGCGGCTCATGCTGATCGTGGTGCCCAGCCGGCGCGATGGGCGACTCGCCCGCATCCTTCGGCGGCTGGCCGGCGAACAGGCTGAACCCGAGGTACGCCACGTAGGTCACCAGCAGGACGCCAGCCACCAGCAGGCTGACCTCCTCCACGACCCAGTGATCCGGCTGCGAAGCGGCGAACATGGCTGGCAGGAACAGCCCCGAGATCGCCAACACCATCAACGTGACGTGGTGCTGCGCCTCGTCGCGGTCGAAGCGCTGCCAGCCGTGCCGGATGCCGCCGTACAGCAGCGACGCCCCCAGCACCAGCAGCGAGTTCCCAATAATCGAGCCGGTGATCGACGCTTTGACCAGCAGCAACAATCCCTGGCGGATGGCCAGGACCGTGATAATCAGCTCCGCGGCGTTGCCAAAGGTCGCGTTGAGGAGGCCGCCATACGTCGGGCCGATGCGGACCGACAGCTCCTCTGTCGCCGTGCCGATCAACCCGGCCAGGGGGATCACCCCGAGCGCGGCCAGCCCGAAAATCACCGGCGACGGCCAGCCTAACAGGTCGGCGATCACCGCCAGCGGGGCGGCGACCAGGAGCACGTAGAGCGGTTTGGACACCGACGATCACCTCATCTCGGCACAAGCTCGGGCTGCTGACCAGAATAGCAGCCTGCATGCCGGTGCGGACGCCTTGTTCAGGAGAAGTTTCGCAGCAATGGCCTACACCCTGCGGACGATCCGCATATGACGATAGACAGGGAGCAGCCTGATCGGCGTCGGGAGCGGCAGCCCACGCCCGATTCGGGCTCGCGGGTGACGGTGCAAACGCCGACGCCCACGCCGGAGCCGGCTGCAGGCGGAACGGCCCGGGCCGGCTGGGTCGTGCTGGTGCTGGTGTTTGCCGGGTTTATCAGCCTGGGCCTGCCAGATGGCCTCCTGGGCGTGGCGTTCCCCTCGATTCGCCAGACCTTCAGCCTGAAGCTGGATGCCCTTGGGGCCGTCTTCCTGACGGGCGTCTGCGGGTATCTCGCGGCCAGCCTGGCCAGCGGCTGGGTGGTGGACCGCATCGGCGTGGCGATGCTGCTGACACTGAGTGCGTTCGCCACGGCGATCAGCTTGCTTGGGTACGCCTTTGCGCCGTCCTGGTGGGTGATCGTCGCGCTCGGGCTCGTGTCCGGGCTGGGGGCGGGGGCCATCGACGCCGGCCTCAACGCCTACGTGGCGCTGACCCACAGCTCGCGGTTGCTGGCGTGGCTGCACGCCTGCTTCGGGCTGGGGGCTGCGGCCGGGCCAGCCATCATGACGGCGGTGTTGGAGGGCGGGCGTCCCTGGCAGCTTGGCTACATCCTGGTCGGGACCGTGCAACTGGGGCTGGGCATCTGCTTCCTGCTGACCCGGCAGCGCTGGCAGGCCGCGCCCGCGCCGGCGAGCGCATCGCAGCGCGACGCCGCATCCGCGGCGCCCGACGCACTCGCCGATGCAGCCAGCACGTCCGCTCAGATTGATGAGCCGCGCGCGCTTCGGCTCCTCGCCGAGCCAGCCGTCTGGCTGACTATCGTGCTCTTCGTGGTGTACACCGGCACCGAGACGGCCGCCGGGCAGTGGGCCTACACGCTGCTGGTGGAGGGACGGTCGGCTTCACCGCAACTGGCTGGGATGGCGGTCAGCGGCTACTGGGGTGCGCTGGCGCTGGGTCGGGTGCTGGCCGGCCTGATCGGGGATCGGGTGGCCCCGGTCACGATGCTCCGCGCCTGCATGCTCGGGATGCTGGCAGGCGCGGCCCTGCTCTGGCTGAACCTTGCGCCGTGGCTGAGCATCGCCGGCCTGGGCTTGATCGGGCTGGCGGCAGCGCCGGTCTTCCCCGCCATGATCGGCGTGACGCCGGCGCGCTTCGGGGCGGCGCACGCCACGACGCTGATCGGCTTTCAAGTGGCAGCTGCCAGCCTCGGCATTGCCGGGCTGCCGGCCATCACTGGGGTGCTGGCGGCGCGCACCGGCCTGGAGATCATCCCGCTGCTGCTGATGCTCTCGTGCCTGCTGATGATCGGCCTGCATGAGCTGGTGCTGCGGCTGGTGGCCCGGCTGCACGTGGTCATCCGCCCATCACCGGGGTGAGGCCGAGCCGTGGTACGATGCTCATGGAGGCTGCCATGCGTGACGATGGTCATGAGATTCAAACGATGCCGCGTCATGCCGATGCCCGCATCATCTGCGATCCTCACATCTGTGGTGGTGAGCCGACGGTCGCCGGTACCCGCATCCCGGTCAGCGCAATCGTCGTACAGTGGCGGTTCTACCAGGATCGCGCCCGCGTGCTGCGCGCGTTTCCGCGTCTCGACGCGCCGTCCCTTGACGCGGCTCTCGGGTATTACGAGGCAAACCGGCACGAGATTGACCTGCTGATTGCGCGTAACGAGCAGGACGCCTCTTCGCCAGCCTGATGGCGTTACCCGCGGTCTATCTTGATGAGTGCGTTGACCATGATCTGGTTGCGGCACTCCGTTGGCGCGGGTATGCTGTGACCTCAGCCCTTGAGCAAGGGCGCGCCAACGTAGGTGAAACCGATGAAGCACAGCTCGCGTATGCGGCTGAGCACGGTTGGATGCTCCTCACGCACAACGAACGGCACTTTCGTGCCCTCCATGTTGCCTATGTGCAGCAGGCGCGTGACCATGGCGGACTCATCATCATGCCAGCCACGCCCCCGCGTGAGCGACTGCTGATTTGGTGCGCGCTCATGCTTGACTGGATCGAGCTGATGCCAGATCATCAGTCTGGTTCTTTCAAGTGGGGGCGGCTGCAATCGCTTCTGGAACAGGGTTTTCGCTTGTCTGGTTACCCCGAGCAGGACGTGGTGCTCGCGCTTGCTCGCTGACGATGGGGGCGTCAGCGGCGGGCGACGACCACGTAGCCCCAGTCGCTGGATTGCCCGCGCGGCGTGCCGTCGAGCGCAAGCGGCTGCACCTGCCAGCGGTAGATCCCTTCGTCCAGGGTGTACGGCAGCCGTAGCTCGCAGCTGGTGCGCTGGGTCAGCCCGCGTGACGGCCGGGCGATCTCCAGCTCGGCATCGCCGTCACAGCGGCGGCGCTCCTCCGTGGTGTACCCGTGCGGCCGTGGATCGAGGTCTGGATCCGTGAACGGCTGAATCGTGACGAGGTAGCCGGCTGCGCCGTCGGCCTCCGTCCAGCGCAGCGTCACCGGCTGACGTGGCGACGGCTCCACGAAGGTCAGGCTCTCCGGGCCGATGGGGACCGGCCGAGCCGCTGGTGCGGCGGTCAGCATCACCCGGCCAAACGTGTGGAGTTCATCGTCTGTGCCCGGCCGGTCATGGATGCGGAAATCGCCAGCGCCGTCGTACTGGCGGGCGCGCAGGCTCGCATCTGGCAGCTCGAAGCGGTGGATCAGCCAGCGGCCGGTCCCCAGGAACGGCACGTCCTCGGAGATCGTGTAGACGCCGCCCTCGGGGCCATCCTCGTCAAGGCTGTCGTACTCCAGCGCGAAACTGCCGTTCTCGGCGTCGAAGTACTCCACGAAGACGGTCAGCGGCTGGGCCTCGGTCAGGCCGAGGCGCCGGTCGATGGCGAAATGGAAGTAGCCGGTGCCGTCCTCATCCTCGCGGAACGGACGTGCGCCCCAACGGCCAGCCTCCTCGCTGGGCATCCCCTGCTCGACGGGCGCATCCGCGAGTCGGCGCAGATAGGCATTCTGTCCGCTGCCCAGGTCGAACCAGCCATCCCGAGCCAGCTCGGAGCCAAGCTGGTGGAAGAGGGCCGTGTAGCGCGCGGTGATGCCCAGGTAGGTGCGGCCCGTCTCCTCGGTTTCGGCGATGGCCGTGCCTTCCCACAGCTCGTTCCAGGTCTCGAGCAGCAGCCAGGTCGAGCCGCTCATGACGGCCGAGCGCAGATCCCGACTGTACGTCACCCCTTCGGTCCGATCTCGCAGGTAACCGGGCCGACCGTCAATGCGGCGGTCGTCGTAGCCCGGCCCGATGGCGACGGTCCGCCCTTTGAAGCGCGGCCCGTTGAGCGCCGCGCCCCAGCCGTAGATGTCCGCCGCACCCAGTTGCACGCCGAGCCGATCGGCTGCCTCGACCCAGCTGTGTTCGAGGGCGAAGTGCAGCCGTTCGCCGTACCGCTGCTCGACGGCGTCGTTCAGGCCAGAAAAGGAGCGCTCGTCAAAGGTGAAGCGGTCGCCGTCCTCAGTGTCGGCGCGCCAGAAGAAGGCGAGCACGCGCCCGTCGATCCGCGCGCGGTGGCAGGGCGGCACCTCGTCGAGAAAGACTCCGACCTGATGGGCCAGCATCGCCTGCCCATCCTGCGTGGTGAAATCGGTCACGCCAGGGTGGTCTGGGGCGAGCATGGCGTACATGTTCGTGTCGAAGAAGAGGCCGATAGCCGGCGGGCGCAGGCCCGCTTTCAGCAGCCGCTCGCGCGCCTCGACCATCGGTTTGAGGCCGTCAACGGACCAGGCGTCGGTGTCGCCCCAGTACACCGCGAGCGCCACGTCCACGCCGGCCGTGGCCATATCGGTGAGCTGCCGCTCGTGCCAGGCGACGCTGCGCCAGTCCAGCGGCGGGGTGTTTGGCGGGTGCTGGCTCATGGCCGGATCTTCGAGGCTGGCCTGGTCGTACCAGTAGTAGTAGTAGGTCATCACCAGCCGGTCGTCCGCCCCGAACGCCGCTCCCCTGGCATGGCCCTGGTCGGCTGGGCAGGCGTCTGTGTGGGCCGGTGGGCGCCGGTGCACCTTCGCGGGCTTCGTGCTCGGGTGGCTGGCCGTCGCGATGCCCGCGTCGCCGCCACCACCTGCCTGGGAGTCCGCCGAGCCGTCGGCCGGGGAGTCTGCCGAGCCGTCGGCGGTGGATGGCGCGTCTGCTGCCGCCGGATGGGTAGGGATCGTCGGGGGCCGCGGCTCCGTCTCCGCTGGCTGGCGGCCCTCCAGGGACGGCTCGCCTGGAGCGCCCTCGTCATCGGCCTGCTCCTGCACCTGGAGCATCAGGGTGGGCTGGCCGATGGTTGGCGACAGCGTCGCCAGGACGGCGACGGCGAGCACCCACCGCACCAGTGCGAGACGCCAGGTTGTGGAACGGCGGGGTCGCCAATGTGTTGCTTGCTGCATCAAGAGCCCTGGTCTGCCACCCTCTCACAGAGAGAACGCCGGCCGGTGACGCATTGTCATACCGTGCCCCGTCTACCTGAAACCAGTTGCGCGAATCTTCCGGACACAAGGCTCCTGGCATGGCGGCAGGGAACAGACCGTCGTGATGTTGCCCACGGGCGCAGGCCGTCATGAACGACACCGTTTCCATAACGATGCGGCAGCCCGCCCGTTGCGCCACGATGCCGTGATGCTGCTGGAACCGCCCGCATCGAAGCGTGAGGCGGGTGGATCGCTGGAACGCCCCGCCGAGCACGCTGCGTGGGCAGGTCTCAGGGGGCGTCTGGGCGGCATGCGGAGGGCGCGGGCGGCCTCAGATGCGGAACGTCACGCAGGCGATGGTGACGTACGCCTGCCCGCCGCGCCGCGGCCCGAACGCCCCGCAGGCCACGACGTTGGCGTCGGGATCGTCGTAGATGGCCTGCTGGTGAATCGGGGACTCCCACCAGCTCTGTGCGATGCGGGCAGGCGTCCAGTAGCCGCTGTCGTCGGGGCAGGCCAGCACCTCGCCCAGGGCGTCGCCGCCCAGGCCGGCCGCGGTCACGTAGTCCCAGCCGGGCGGCACCGGGTTGTAGTCGCCGTGGAAGCAGGCGCCGTACGCCAGCATGACCGGGGTCAAATCGGCAAGGTACTGGTCGACGGCGCGATTGGCTCTGGTGGGGGCAATCGCGAGTGGGCGAGTGCCGGCGTGAGCGCGGTGCCGGTTGATCTCGCCGAGCAGCTGTTCCAGGTAGTCGCCGCTCGGGCGAGCGGCCGACTCTTTCTCTTTGCCGCGTGCCTCGGCGGGCGCGGCCTGCGCGACATCTGGGCTGCCGGCCGGCAGCCCCAGCAGCGAGCATGCAGCGATGACGATGACGAGCAGGGGGCGCAGCGCATGAGAGAGACGGTGCATGGACATTTCACTAAGGAAACTCGCCCGGGCATTTTGAGAGCACCGCCCAGATCGGTCATTTGACCGACCCGTTCGGGCCATCACTCGGTCGCATGACGGAGAGAGTTGTAGGTCACTCTCGGACGATCCGGCCGAACCGGCGAAAGTGGGCACAGTTAGGCGGCCGGGCCGGTATGGTGATGGTGAGCGCGCAGCCGCCGGTCCCCCAGCCGTGTCGAGCCTGCCGTGTCTCGTCGGAGGCAGGGGCTGGATGGGCGCAGCATGAGCGTGGGCGGCCGGACGCCGGGGAGTGGGACACCGGGGGGCAGCACGCAAGGGGGCGGCACGCAAGGGGGCGGCACGCAGGGACGTGGTGCGGTGGGGGGCGTGCGCGGGCAGCGCTGGCTCGATGTGCGCGTGGGCGGGCAGCCGCCACAGCGTGTTCCCGTTGGCGGCCAGACGATCCGCATCGGGCGGATGCCTGGCAACGGTATTGTGCTCCCTGACCGTTTCGTGTCCGGCCAGCACGCCGAGCTGGTGGTGCAGGCAGACGCGCTGGCCGTCCGCGACCTGGGCAGCAGCAACGGCACCCGACTGAACGGTCAGCCGCTGGCGCCGGGCGTCCTGCACCTGCTCCGAGACGGGGATACGCTCCAGATCGGCGAGAGTACGCTGACGGTCCATGTAGCCGATGTGCCGTCCGGGCCGGCCCCGTCACCGACGCCGGCTCGGCCGTCCGGGCCGGCCCCGTCACCGACGCCGGCTCGGCCGTCCGGGCCGCGGCAGCGCTCGCCGGCACCGGCCCCCGCGCCGGCCCCCGCTCGCGCTGTGCCGCCGGCGCGCCAGGGGCGTTCGGCGCGCCAGGGGCGTTTGGCCATCGTCTTGCTGAGGCGGGCGCTGCCGCGGCTGGTGCTGGCGCTCGTCATACTGGGCATGCTGATTGCGGGGGGAGTCTGGCTGCTGGCGCCCGCGCGCGTCTCGCTGCTGGTGCTCGGCAGCGACGCCCGCCCCGACGAGCTGCAGCATGGGATGGCCGGGCGGACGGACACGCTGCTGCTGGTGGTGGCCGACCGCGAGCTTGATGGCCTCACCATGATCTCGATCCCGCGCGACCTCTGGGTGTCGATCCCCGGTTACGGTGAGGAGCGCATCAACGCCGCCTATCCCCTGGGCGGCGCGGTGACTGCCGAGCGGGCCGTTGGCGATGTGCTCGGCGTGCCGGTGGGGCGATCGCTGGCGATCGGGTTGCAGGGCGTGCGGGACGTGGTGGATGCGGCCGGCGGCGTCGAGATCGACGTGCCCCAGCCGATCCACGACGCGGCCTACCCCACCGACGACTACGGCATCATGGTGCTGGACATCCCGGCCGGGCGGCAGTGGATGGACGGCGAGACTGCCCTGCGCTACGCCCGCACCCGCCACCAGGACAGCGACTTCGGTCGGATGGCCCGGCAGCAGCAGGTGATCTCGGCTCTGCGGGCGCGGCTGCTCCAGCCGCTCAACTGGTGGCGCATCCCCGCCGTGATGCTGGCCGCGCGGCGAGCCGCGCAGACGAACGTGGGATTGGCCGATCTCGCGACGCTCGGGCTGGTGGTGGCGCACGGCGATGGCCCGGTCCGGCTCACGCCAGACTTCGGGCTGGTGGAGGAGTTCCGAGGGCGCGACGGCGCGTACCTGTTGCGGGCGCGCCCGGCCTTGAAGCAGAGAGTCGGGGTAGTGCTGGCACCGGCCACTGCGGGCGTCGAGGTGCTGAACGGCTCGCTGACGGAGGGCGTGGCGCGGCAGGCCGCCGACACCCTCCGCAACGGCGGCATCCGGGTCGTCAGCGTCGGCAACGCCGCCCGCCCGCGGCCCGAGACGACGGTGGAGGTCTGCGGCGGCTGCCTGCGGGCCGGTCAGCGCGTGGCAGGAATGCTGGGGGCGCCGGCCAGCGCGGTGATCGAGAGCGCCGCGCTGCCGCCCGGCGTGGATGTCCGCGTGACGGTCGGCATGAGCAGCCGCTGAGAGGGATGCTGGGTGCTGGGTTCCCGGTTCTGGGAGCCAGCCACCCAGCACCGGGAACCCAGCACCCAGAACCCAACGATGAGAACGATGTGTTCCGCGCGGCAGATTCAATGACGGAGGGTCTTCCATGCACATGCTCAGCAGGACGACCGCCTGGGGCATCCGGGAGGACGTGGTACGCTCAGAGGTGAAAGGAGATCTCTCCGCCTATGGCCTCGCTGGATTGGTCCCAATGCTCGGCGGTCGAAAGCATCCCCGGCAAGGTGAGCGGCGCCTGGGTGTTCACGGGCACACGTACACCGGTCGCGCTCGTCTTTGAGAACCTCGAAGATGGCATGACGGTTGACGAGGTGATCGAGCAGTTCCCCGTCACGCGGGAGCAGATCAAGGCTGTGCTTGAGTTCGCTGCTCGGAGTCTCGACGCACCCGTGCCCGGACGCTGATGCGCGTCCTCTTCGACAATGGGACGCCGAGGGGCGTTGCGAACGGGCTGCCAGGCCATATCGTCGAGGAGTGCCGCTGGCATCGCTGGGACACGCTTCGCAATGGGGAACTGCTGGGCGCGGCGGAAGCCGCCGGGTTCGACGTTCTCGTCACGACTGATCGCAACATGCGCTACCAGCAGAACCTCTTGCACCGAAGGATTGCGATCATCGTCCTCGGCAAGGGGCGCTGGAGGCTCATCAGGAACCGGCTCGCGGAGATTGCGGCGGCTGTGGCGTCGGCGACGCCCGGCAGCGTGATCGAGGTTCCGATTCCAGATGATTGAATGGTGCCTGCCGGCGGGTCGGCCAGCGCGTGGCGGCGCTTCTCGCCCTGAGAGGCGCGCCGCCCGGAGCCTGACGACGGGGCGCGGTCTTCCTGGGGCGTCCGGAGGAGCGAGCCAGGCTACTCATGCTCGCGTCGGGATCACCATGCGGCCAGCGAAGATGTCGGGACCGTCATCGTCGTCGCGTCCGTGCGGCGATGCACCGCCTGCGACCGAGTCGCACGGTGCAGCCGCCAGCTTGAGCTGCCGAGTACCAGGATCAGCGCCGTCCCGACCAGGATCACCGGGTACACGGCGGGCGTCTGCGCGAAGAACAGCGGCGACTCGCCAGGGTACAGCTTGTGCGGCCCGTACGACAGCAGCGACTCCAGCATGATGGGTATCGCGGTTACGAGGAGCCAGGGTGAGCGCGCGCAGATCTGGGCGGCGCAGAGCGCGCTGAGGGCGAGCGAGGCCGCGAAGAGCGGGGCGAAAAACGGTGGCGGGTACGGCGGCGTCTGGGTGAACAGGGCGGCCAGCATCACGAGCTTGAGGACCGCGAGGCCAGCAAGCGCCCCGAGTGCAGCGCTCCGATCAGTAGCTGGCTGAGCGACAGACTGAGCAGACACGATGAGCACCTCCACATGTTTTGCCGTACCGTACTGTACGGTACACTAACCGTACCACTGGGTACGCTTTGGGTGCAAGGGGTGGTACGCTCTTCCTGGAGGCGCTCACATGCAGCACGATTCGTCCGACCGGCACCGCAATCCGCAGCGCCGGGCTGAGATCCTCGCCGTTGCCCTCGAGGTCATCGCTGAGCGCGGCTACCACGGCGCCAGCATGCGCGAGATCGCTGTTCGTGCGCGGGCCTCGAAGGAGACGCTCTACGCGTGGTTTGGCGACAAGCGTGGGCTCTTTGAGGCGCTCATCGCCTGGAACGCCGAACGTCTCGACTCCATCTTCGCGCCACCCCTGGCAGGAGCGTCAGACGATCTGACGGCCACGCTGCGTGCCTTCGTGGTTGAGCTGCTCGGCCTCCTGCTGAGCGAGCGGGCGGTGGTGGTCAACCGGGCGGCCATCTCCGAGGCGGCCACGGACCCGACGTTCGGGCAGATCCTCGTCGCTCAGGGGCGGGACCGCATCGGCCCGAAGCTCGCATCCTACCTGGAGCAGCAGCGTGCTCTGGGCCGGCTCGATTTCGAGGACGCCGAAACGGCGGTCGACATGCTGATCGGGCTGGCCATCAGTGACCGTCAGGTGCGCCGGTTGCTCGGCGTCCTGCCAACGCCCGACGCCGCGTGGATCGATGCCCGGGCCGGACACGCCGCCCGGGCGTTTCTGCGGATCGTCGGCTCACAACCCCCGTCGTTCTCATCGCCATCGGCGATCCGTACCCGCTGATACGCTCGTCCAGAGGGGTGAAGAGCGTCGACGACGCCAGTTCGCGACCATCGATCCGAGCAGATACTGTGAAGCGTAGATGCCGATGATGCGGGCCGGTTGGACGCAGCGCCTCGAAACCTGCACCATCATCTGCAACCATCCCTCCGCATCCGTTGCCCCTGACGGTCGCCGTCCCTATCACGATCACCGTCGATCTCTGTCGGGAGTGTCACTCGTGTCCATCCACCAGGAGGATCTCTCCGGTAACCCGAACATGCAGCTCGGCGGGCTGCTCGCCCCCTGGCCCGCTGACGACGGCGTCCAGACCGTCGACGAAGTCCTCAGCCACCGCGTCGAAGAGAACCGCATCCTGCTCGAATGCTGGACCAGCGGCGGTGAGTGGGCGACCGTCGTCCTGACGCCCGTCGACGAGCATGTGCTGCGGTACACTTTCTACCCGCCGGGCGTGCCCCGCGAGCCGCGCCAGACCCCGCTGCTGGTCTCCAACCCGCCGCGTCCGCTCCACGCCCTGACCGACGCCTTGCCCGCCGAGACCGAGCCGATTGTCCCGTGGATCGAGGAGGACGAGCACCTCATCCGCATCTGGATCGGCGAGCTCAAGTGCGAGATCACCAAGAAGCCGTTTGAGATGGTGCTCAAGAACCGGCACGACTTCCCGATCCTGCGCGAGCACCGCGCCGACACCAACCTGCGCGGCTGGCGGCGCGCCTCCTGGCTCGGGTTCCGGCGCGGCGCGGACGGCAAGATCGCCGAGACGTTCGACGCGCTGGCCCTGGCCGCCGAAGAAGAGATCTACGGCATGGGCGAGAAGTTCATGCCGCCGGCCCGGCGCGGCCAGAAGGTCGAGTCCTGGAACTTCAACACCTGGGGCGCGACCAACGAGCGGGCCTACAAGAACATCCCATTCTTCGTCTCGACGCGCGGCTACGGGGTGCTGCTCAACACCACCTTTGAAGCCCGCTGGGATTTCGGCAGCGGCACGACCAGCTCCGTCTCGACGCAGATCGCCACCAAGGATGACCGCCTCGACCTCTTCCTGATCTACGGCCCGATGTTCAAGGACATCCTGGCACGCTACACCGGCCTGACCGGGCGCGCGCCGGTGCCGCCGCGCTGGTCGTTCGGGTTCTGGCAGTCGAAGTGGGGCTACCGGAGCTGGGAAGAGGTCTGGGAGGTCGTCAACACGGCGCGCGAGCTGAGCGTGCCGATGGATGTCGTCCACCTCGATCCGTACTGGATGCGGGATCGCATGTACGCCGATCTCGTCTGGGACGAGGAGCGGTTCCCGGACCCGGCCGTCAACCTGGCGCGCCTCCGTGAGGCCGGCATCCGCATCAGCCTCTGGCTGCACCCCTGGATTCCCCAGCAGAGCGAGGTCTTCGCCGAGGCCGAGGCCCACGACGCCTTCGTCAAGCGCGAGGACGGCTCCGTCTACCTGTACTCGCCGACGATCCCCTCCAACCCGGCCAACGTCTGCGGCATCATCGACTTCTCCAGCGAGCGGGGCCGCGAGTGGTATATCGGCAAGCTCCTGGGGCTGATCGAGCAGGGCGTCAGCGCGTTCAAGACCGATTTCGGCGAGGCCATCCCCGAGGACGGCGTCTTCGCCAACGGCATGCGCGGCTGGGAGATGCACAACCAGTATCCCCTGCTCTACCACGAGGCCTTCTACGAGGCGTTCGAGCGGAGCGGTCGGGCCGACGACCTCGTCTGCTGGGGCCGCGCTGGCTGGGCCGGCATCCAGCGGTACCCGGTGCCGTGGAGCGGCGACATGAACCCCAACTTCCCGTCAATGGCCTGCACCCTCTGGTCTGGCCTGGCGATGGCGATGTCCGGGGTGCCGTTCTGGAGCCACGACATCGGCGGGTTCATGGGGCCGACGACCCCCGAGTTGTACATCCGCTGGGCGCAGTGGGGGCTGCTCAGCTCGCACAGCCGGGCGCACGGCACCACCCGCCGCGAGCCGTGGGCCATCGGCGAGCAGGCCCTCGCCGTCTTCCGCGAGTTCGACGAGCTACGCTACCGGCTGATCCCGTACCTGTACAGCCTGGCCGTCGAAGCGCATCAGACCGGCCTGCCGGTCATGCGCCCGATGATCCTCGAACACCAGGATGACCCAGCGCTGCGCCACGCCGACGGTCAGTACCTGCTTGGCCCGAGCATCCTGGTCTGCCCGGTCCTGGAGCAGGGCGCGATGAGCAAGAACGTCTACCTGCCGAAGGGCACCTGGTACAACTTCTGGACCGAGACAGCCTACGAGGGCGGGCGCTGGCTGCCGCTGCCGGTTCAGTTGGAGTGGCTGCCGATCTTCGTGCGGGCCGGCACGATCCTGCCGCTCGGCCCCGTCGAGCAGTATGTGGGCCAGCACGCTGCCGAGCATGGCGGCCCGGACGAGGTCACGCTGCGGGTCTACCCGCTGACGCTCCCAAGCCCGCCGCGCGGCACCGGCCACCTCCACGAGGATGGCGGTACGACGCAGTTCGTCTACGACGAGGGCACGATGACCATCGAGCCGGACGAGGGCGCGCCGCGGACGCGGACGTACCACGTCGAGGTCGTCGGGCGTGACCCGCTGAAGGCGAGCCAGCGGACGGTGGGCTCGGCGCAGATCACCGTGCAGTAGGGGGCCGGTGGCCTGGGATGACGGACCCACGTGCTCCGTCACCCCAGGCGCAGTACGCCTGCGCCGTGCCCGTCATCCCGAGCGACGTGACCCATTCGGCACGCTCAGGGCAAGCCCTGCGAACGCAGTCGAGGGATCTTCCCCTTCGTGGCTTGGAAGGAAGATCCCTCGACTCCGCTCGTTCCTCGCGACGGTCGGGATGACGGGCTGCTGCTCGTTCCTCGCGTCGCTTGCCCTGAGCGTGCCGAATGGGGTCGGGATGACGAATGGTGTGCGCTGTGCCGCGCCTGCTCGCGCGCCTCCCACGCTGCGCGGTACAACCTCGCTGTGGGACTCCTGGGAGGCTGAGGGTGAGCGAACGCGCGCCGCATGACTGGCGGTGGACCGGTGTCTGAAACCGACTCAATGTCGCATCCGGATGCGCTGGCGGCGCTCCGGAACCCGTACGTCCGCAAGTTCGCCATCGGCAGGATGGCGTCCTCGATGGGCGCGCAGATCATCACCGTGGCCATCGGCTGGGAACTCTGGAAGCGGACCGGCGATCCGTGGGCGCTCGGCCTCGTCGGCCTCTTCGAGATCCTGCCGGTCCTCTTCCTGATGATCCCGGCCGGCAACATCGCGGACCGCTTCATCCGCCGCAACGTCGCGATGGGCGCGTACGCCACGCTGGCCATCTCCGCCCTCGGGCTGACCTGGATCTCGTACACGCAGGCGCCCGTCGAGCTGGTCTACGGGCTGCTGGTGATCATCGGGGCGGCGCGCTGCATCGCCTCGCCGTCCGTCGAGTCGATTTTGCCGCAGATCATCGAGCGTCGGGTGTTCGGGAACGCCCAGGCCTGGCTGGTCTCGAGCGGCCAGATCTCCTCGATTGGCGGGCCGGCCCTCGGCGGGATCCTGATCGGGCTGTTGGGCGCGGCCACCTGGACCTATCTGATTGCCGCGGTCATGGAGCTGATCTTTGTCAGCCTCCTGGCGACCTTCCCGCCCGTCCGCGCCGAGCGCACCGGCCAGCGCCAGACGCTCTCAGACATCTTCGCCGGCTTCGCGTTCATCCGCCGCCACCCGGTCTTCCTGGCGGCCATCACCCTGGACCTGTTCGGGGTGATGTTGGGCGGGGCAGTGGCGCTGCTGCCGATCTACGCCGAGGACATCTTGCAGATCGGCCCTGAAGGACTGGGCATGCTGCGGGCCGCGCCGGCGCTCGGGGCGCTGGCAGCCGCGCTGATGGTGACCCGCCTGCCGCCGTTCCGCCGGCCGGGCGTGGTGCTGCTGTGGATGGTCGTCGGGTTTGGAGCGTCGGCGGCGCTGTTCGGCGTGTCCACCAACGTCGTGCTGTCGCTGGTCTGCCTGTTCCTGACCGGCGCGTTTGACTCGGTGAGCATGGTCATCCGTGGCACGCTGCAGCAGATGATCACGCCGGACCATCTGCGCGGGCGTGTCCTGGCCGTCGAGTACACGTTCATCGGCTTCTCGAACGAGTTCGGGACGTTCCGCGCGGGCGCGATGGCGTCGTTCTTCGGGCCGGTGCTGGCGGTGCTCGGCGGCGGCATCGGCACCATCGTGGTCGTGGCCGTTGTGGCGGTCGTCTGGCCGTCGCTGGCGAAGATCGGGCCGTTGCACACGCTGCGCCCGCTCGAATCGGAGCGCACGCCGACGGAGGCGGCAACCGCCTGACTCAGTCCACCGCGCCGGGCTTTCACCAGCTGGCGGGCTTCGTAAAGGCGCGTTGTGCGTCCGTCAACGTAGCGGCGAATTGACTTCCCAGGAGTGGCCCCACGCGGAGGTTGCGCATGTCTGGGCCACTTGGCGAAGCTGCGCGCTATGCCGTTTGTGCGGATTGTAGACCAGTACCTTCAATCCGAGGCGGTTGCGGACGAGAGAAATGGGTACGCAGAGGTCAGAATCGTTAGAGATGAGGAGGGCCACATCAAAGTCCCGCTCATATGCATCGCTGACAAGAAACGTTGCTATATTGACATCAGACCCTTTCTCCTCAGTCTTGAGCACTTGCACGGTGACTGGGCCGCCGGGGGCAGGATTGACGAGGGGCATCCAGACAGGATCGGTTCGAAACGTTCCCTCGTGGATGGTCAGGCATGGGATTGTCCGTAGCGCCCGGAGGTACATCTGCTGATGCAGGCCCTGGTTTGGCTTGTTTGGGCGTGGCTGAACAGCCGCTGTGAAGTATCTGATGCGATTAATTGAGGCCCGGTCATAACTCCTACCAGATAGGGAGCAGCGTCGCGCTCGCCCACGCACTGCGCCAAATGAGCGGCCTTCGACGATGGTGCGGAGGTCTCGGTTCTCCTGGTGAGCCAGCTTCCGAGTTA
>JADZEM010000141.1 GCA_020850535.1 Chloroflexota bacterium | reverse complement strand
TACCATCCTGCAGTCGCTGCGCGACGCGCCAGTCGCACCAGTGCCGGCCGTTCCCGGCGGCCGTCGCGCAGCGACGGCGTGACTGTAGGCGGGGACTTCAGTCCCCGACCGCCCGTTCCATGATGCTCCGGGGACACCAATGAACAGGCAATCGCCCTGCCCCCTGGACGGGTACGCTACGCACCGTGCGCCGTCGCATGGCCCGGATCTTGCATTGAACTGGCCGCTGCCCGGACGCAGCCACGCTCGTACGGCGTCGTCCGGCGTGCGGAGCGAGGGGACGCTACAGGTGGGGATGGTCACGACGGCAAACGGGCGGCAATCCACGCAGCCAGAGCCGGAGCAGCCGGAGTCGGAGCCTGGCATGCTGGCGCTCGCGCGCTTCCTGCGCGAGCTTGGCGCCGCTGCTGAGGCTGCGTCCATCGCACAGATCGCGCTGGCGTTCGTTCAGGGGCGCGTCGGGGCCGCCGCCGCGACGCTCCACCTGGGGGATCCAGCCGGCCACCTGGCGCTCGCTGGCGTGACGGGGCTGCTCTCCAGGCAGGAGGGCACAGACCGGCTGGCCGTCCGGCTCGGGCCGGTGCTTGGGTCGAACGTGTTGATGACCGGCTCAGCCGCGCTCAGCGCCGAGCTGCGCGCGCTGGGCGTGCTGGAGGTCGTGGCCGAGCCGCTGCTGGCGAGCGGGCGTCAGATGGGAGTGCTGGGTCTGTACTGGACGACCCCCCGCGGGCTGACGGCCGAGGAGGCTCTGCTCGTCGGCGTCATCGCGGAGCAGACCGCCGCACGGCTGGCCTCCCTGTCGCTGCGCCAGCCGGCCGATGAGGCCATGCGTGGGCGGCTCGTCGCCATTGTCGAGTCGTCTGAGGACGCCATCATCGGCAAGGATCTCGACGGCATCATCACCAACTGGAACTCGGGGGCACAGCGTTTGTACGGCTACACGCCCGAAGAGGTCATCGGGCGGCCGATATCGTTGCTGGTGCCGCCCAACCGCCCAGACGAGCTGCCGTCCATCATGACCCGGCTGCGGCGCGGCGAGCGCATCGAGCACCTGGAGACGCGCCGCGTCCGCAAGGACGGCGTCGAGCTGGACGTGTCGGTCAGCATCTCGCCCATCCGCGATGGGTCTGGGAAGATCGTGGGGGCGGCCTCGATCGCCCGGGACATGACCGAACGCCGCGAGGCCGAGCGCGAGTTGGACGCCCTGTTGGAGCGCGAACGCGAGGCCCGACGACGCGCCGAACGGGCGGTTGACCAGCTGACGCGGCTCCAACACGTCACCGAAGCGCTGGCCGGCGCGATGACGATGGTGGACATCGCGCATGCGGTGATCGAGCGCGGCCTGCCGGGCCTGGAGGCCGTGGCCGGCTCGATGCGGCTGCTCTCGGACGACGGCCAGTCGCTCGACCTGGTCGCGGCGGTCGGCGTTCCGGGCCACCTGATCACGCAGATCGCACGTATCGCCGTGACCAGCGGGTATCCGATTGCCGTGGCCGTACGGACGGGCGCGCCGGCCTGGCGCGAGACCAGCAATCTCGACGACGAGCGCTTCGCGGAGTTCCGGCGGCGGTCGCCGGCCTATCCGAGTGGCGCGGCCATCCCTTTGATCGCCGATGGGCAGGTTCTCGGGGGCATCGGCCTGAGCTTTCCAACCCCCCGGACATTCTCGGAGGAAGATCGCGGCTTCATGCTGGCGCTGGCCGGCCAGTGCGCGCAGGCCGTCCAGCGTGTGCGGCTCTACCAGCAGGAGCGGGCAGCCCGTGAGCAGTTGGACGCGATCCTCGGCGGGGTGGCTGATGGCGTCGTCGTGCAGCGCGAGGACGGGACGTTCATCTACGCCAACGAGGCGGCGGCCCGCCTGACCGGCTTCAAATCAGCCCGCGAGTACCTCGGCGCGCAGACCTACGCACTGTCTCGCAGCCTGTCCGTCGCCGATGCCGCCGGCCGCCCCTTCCCGCTCGATCAGCTGCCGGCCCAGCGGGCCTTCCGTGGGGAGCTGGCGCCGGAGATGGTCATCCAGTTCCGACGGCCAGACACGGGCAATATCCGCTGGTCCCGTACCCAGTCCCGGATCATTCGCGGGCCGGACGGCGAGCGGCTGGCCATCAGCATCTTCCACGACATGACCGACGAGATCCGCTCACGCGAGCGTCTGCACTTCCTGGCCGAGATCGGCGCGCAGATGGGCGGCTCGCTGAGCATCGACGAGACGCTGGAATCGCTGGTCAAGGCGGCGGCCAGCACGCTCGCAGACTGGGCGGTGGTCATCCTGACGGCCGAGGATGGGACGGTCGAGCATATCGCGAGCGCCCACCGCGACCCGGCCAAAGCGGTGCTGGCCGGCGACCTCCACGAACGCCAGTTGAAGCACGCCAGCGGCGCGCAGTTGCTCTGGCGGACCATTCAGACCGGCGAGTCGACGTTGATCCCCGAGGTCACCGACGAGCTGATGGCCCAGACGGCCCGCGACGAGGAGCACCTGGCGCTGCTGCGAGCCATTGGCCTCAGCTCCCTGGTCTACGCGCCGCTGACAGGCCGAGGCCGGGTGCAGGGGGCGTTGGCGATGTTCATGTCCGATCCGCTCCGCCACTTCGGAGAGGAGGACCAGGACATCGCCGTCGAGATCGCGCGGCGGGCGTCGCTGGTGCTGGAGAACGCCCGCCTCTACCAGCAGGCGAACGACGCGATTCAGGCTCGTGACGAGTTCCTGTCGATCGCCTCCCACGAGCTGCGCACGCCCGTCACGGCGATCAGCGGCGTGGCCCAGGTGGCGTTGCGCGCCAGGCAGCGCGGCACCCTGGACGATGCGCGCCTGACCCGGACGCTCGACCAGATCGTGCGGGGGAGTCAGCGGCTCGTGACCCTCACCGAGGACTTGCTGGACGTCTCGCGGCTCCAGACCGGGCGGGTCGAGCTGCGGCTGGAGCCGTTGCCTATCGTCGGCTTCGTGAGCGAGTTCGTCGACCGCTTCAGCGCCAACCTGGACGAGCAGCACCGGGTGCGCCTGGAGGCTGCGCCAGCGAGCGCCGATGCGGGCCGCGGCTTCCAGGTGGACCCCGCCCGGTTCGAGCAGGTGCTGGCGAACCTTCTGACGAACGCCGTCAAGTACACGCCAGACGGCGGCGAGATCGTGGTGACCGTGCAGGACGCCGTCGAGAACGGCCGGGACGGCGCGCGGATCACGGTGACCGATCCCGGCATCGGTCTGCCGTCCGGCGCCGAGGACGCGATCTTCCAGCCGTTCGGGCGCGCGCCGAACGCCATGCACCGCCAGATCCAGGGACTGGGGCTGGGCCTGTACATCTGCCGGCAGATTCTGGAGCGGCACGGCGGTCGGATCTGGGCGGAGAGCCCAGGAGACGGGCACGGCACGACGTTCGGGCTGTGGCTGCCCGAGATGCCGCCAGCAGAGCCGTCGTAGGCCTCCGCCCGGGTAGCCCGGCGCCCGGATAGGCCGACGCCCCACGATGTCCACGGGTTTCGCAGTACCCGGCGACCGTCGAGCGCGCGCCAGCCCAGCGCTTCTCCCAAACTCTGAAATATTCTTGCAGCTTCTGATTGATTTCCCACTTTGGCGCTGTTACCATCCTGGTGGGTTGCCCGCCCCAGCTTCGGGGAGACGCGCTTTGTCGGGCGGCTTCAGGAGAAAGGATGGTCACTGTATGAGCCAGCCTTCGGAGATGACTGACCTGGCATCCCCTCTGCGCACCACTCGCCGCCGGTTCCTGCGGTCGGTCGCCGCCCTCGGCAGCGTCGCGTTCGGCGGCTCGCTTCTCGCGGCCTGCCAGACCGCTCCGCCAGCCCCGCCGACGGCCAAGCCTGCTGAGAGCAAGCCCACTGAGGCGCCAAAGCCAGCCGCCCCGGCCAGCCCTGGAGCCGCGTCCGCGAGTCCGGCTGCTGGCGCATCGCCGGCGGCCAGCCCGGCTGCGGGAGGCTCGCCGGCGGCCAGCCCGGCTGCCGCCCCGGCCGCCAAGCCGGCTGCTGCCGCCCCCGCCGGCCCCAAGCCGCCCGGGAGGCTGGTCTACGCAAACCCGAGCAAGCTCCGCACACTTGACACGATCACCCAGTACGGCCTGCAGGAGTTCCAGATCTCACGCCAGATCATGGAGCCGCTGCTCGACCTGGACCAGAACGGGAAGCTGACGCCGGTCCTGGCAGAGTCCTGGCAGGCGTCTGACGGTGGCAAGACCTGGACGTTCAAGCTACGCAAGGGCGTCGTGTTCCATGACGGCTCGCCCTTTGATGCAAAGTCGGTTCAGGCGACGGTCAAGCGCGCCAAGGCGGCGACGATCTCACAGCACAAGTTCGCCTTTGTTGACTTCGAGGACGAGCCGGTCCAGATCGTCGACGACTTTACCGTGGCATTCAAGAGCAAGTCGCCGACCGCCACGTTGCCCTACAACCTCGTGGCGGTCTACATGCAGCCGGCAGCCCTGGCCTCGGACCCGAAGTACGACAAGGAACCGATGGCCCAGGTGGTCGGCACGGGTCCGTTCAAGCTGGTCAAGCTGAATGTAGATGGCGACACCCAGATGGAGGCAAACACCTCCTACTGGCAGAGCGGGCTGCCGAAAGTCGGTGAGCTGATCCACCGGCCTGTCCCAGAGCCGTCAGCGATGGTGGCCGCCGTCAAGGCGGGTGAGATCGACCTGGCCGAGGGCATCTCCATCGATCTGCTCCCGACGCTCCAGTCCGATGCAAATCTCCAACTGATTCAGAGCAAGCTCTGGCAGATCGACTTCTTCATCCTGAACACGACCTACGAGCCGTTGAAGAAGCCGCAAGTCCGCCAGGCGATCAGCTTCGCCATCGACCGCGACACACTGACGAAGGACGTGTACGGCGCGGGCGTGCCCATCGCCTCGTACCCGCCGAAGGGGCTCGTCGGGTTCAGCAGCAAGCTGCCCGGCAACCCGTACGACGCGGCCAAGGCGAAGGCGTTGCTCAAGGAAGCCGGCTACGAGAACGGCTTCGACCTGGACATCGTCTTCCCGGCTGGCACCTACATCAAAGACAAGGAAGTCGCCCAGTTCGTGGGCGATCAGCTCAAGCAAGTCGGCATCCGCGCCAAGGTGATCTCTGGCGAGGCGAACGCTACCCGCAACGGCTACCGTGAGGGCCAGTACCAGATGGGGATGCTCTCCAGCATCGCCGTCACCGGCGACGCCGACCGGTACATGCAAGAGCGTCTCGTCCAGGACATCAACAAGTCCGGCTACAAGGACGAGAAGGTCGTCAGCCTCATCAAGCAGGCGGCCAGTGAGACCGATAGCGCCAGGCGGCAGGCGCTCTACGAGGAGATCCAGGACATCATGTGGCAGGGGCCGCCAGTCATCTACCTCTACCAGATCGACTGGACTTATGCTGCGCGCAAGACGGTCCAGGGCTTCAACTGGATGCCCAACCGGATCTTCAACCTGGCAACGGTCTCGAAGGGTTAGAGCCCCAGTCGGGGACGGGACACACCAGTGCTTCGCTACTTGACGCGTCGTGTCCTCGATGCCGTGCTCGTGGTGCTCGGCGTCAGCCTCATCATCTTTGTGCTGGTCAGGCTGACGCCGGGCGACCCTATCCGGGCCTACCTCGGCGAGACGGCCACCGACGAGCAGGTCGCCTTCTACCGCGCGCACCTCGGGCTCGATCAGCCGTTACCGGTGCAGTATCTGCGTTTCTTGCAGCGCGCGATGGTCGGCGATCTCGGCAACTCGCTGTTCTACCACCGCCCGGCAACCGATGTTGTCGGAAGTCACCTGCCGGCCACGCTCTTGCTCAGTCTGGCAGCGCTGGTCATCTCGTTGGTGGTGGCGATCCCGCTCGGAGTGCTCTCGGCAGTCCGACGGGATTCGTTCTGGGACTACCTCGGGATGTTCGTGGCGATGATCGGGCAGTCCGTCCCGGCCTTCTTCCTCGGGCTGGTGCTGATGCTTCTGTTCGCCGTTGAGTGGCAGGTGCTGCCCACGGCAGGGTACGGCACCTGGCAGCATCTGGTCTTGCCGAGCGTGACACTCGCCGCCTTCCTGGTCGGCCTGCTCACCCGGATGGTCAGAAGCGGCATGCTCGAGGTGCTTGGCGAGGACTACGTGCGGACTGCCCGGGCCAAGGGCCTGTCCGAGCGGTCCGTGCTCTACCAACACGCATTCCGCAACATGGCGATCCCCCTGGTGACCATCATCGGCTTACAGTTCGGCACCCTGCTCGGCGGCGCGATTGTGGTGGAGACGGTGTTCTCATGGCCGGGCGTCGGGACGGCAGCGGTGACGGCGATCGGTGCGCGAGACTACTCGCTCGTGCAGGCGGTGGTGCTGCTGGTGTCAGGCTTCTTCGTCATCATCAATCTGGTGGTTGACTTGCTGTACGCCTGGATCGACCCACGGATTCGGTACGCATGACGGGCGGAACAACGGGATCCAGCAGCGTCGTGGTCGATGCCCGAACAGACCGCCGCCGCTCATCCACCGGTTTCGGGGCCCGGTTCTGGCGCAGCCGGCGTGCGGTCTGGGGGCTGGCGGTCCTGATCGCGGCGCTCGGGCTGACCTCACTCATCTCGCTGGCCATGGCGAGCGATCCCGAAGCGATGTCCCCGGCCAACAAGCTGCTTCCGCCGCTCGCCACCGACCGCAACGGTGTCTTCCACCTGATGGGCACGGACAGCCTCGGGCGGGATGTCCTGGCGCGAACGCTGTTCGGGGCGCGCATCTCGCTGGCCGTTGCCGTTGGCTCGATTGTGCTCTCGGGGATCGTCGGGATCGTCGCCGGGCTGCTGGCGGGCTATTATCCGCGCCTCGACGCCCTGATCATGCGCCTTGCCGACGTCCAGCTGGCGATTCCTACGGTGCTGCTGGCCATCGCGCTGGCGGCTGTGCTCGGACCGAGCCTGACCAACATTATCCTGGTACTGGCCATCACGAACTGGGTGATCTTTGCGCGGACCGTTCGGGCCTCCGCGCTACAACTGCGCACATCCCTCTTCGTTGAGGCTGCACGGGTCGTCGGCGCAGGCGACGCCCGCATCATCATGTGGCACGTCATGCAGAACGCCTGGGCGCCGATCATCGTCATTGCCAGTCAACGCGTGGCGCAGATGATCCTGCTTGAAGCCAGCCTCAGTTTCCTGGGGGTCGGTGTGCCGGTCGGTGTGCCGACCTGGGGCAGTATGGTGGCTGACGGCCGCGCGCAGATTCTCACCGCTCAATGGTGGGTTGCCGGCTGGCCGGGCCTCGCGATCACCCTCACCGTGCTCGGCGTGAACTTCTTCGGCGACGGTCTGCGCGACGTGCTCGATCCGAGGCTGCGCCTGTGACACGGACCCGCCAGTCCCTCGCCGACATCGCCAAACGGGCCGGCGTGTCCGTTGCGACCGTGAGCCGCGTCCTGAACGACCATCCACAGGTGAAGGCCGCCACGCGCGAGCGCGTTCGGCGCGCGCTGGCCGAGCTTCGGTACGATCCGAACGCCCTCTTCGCGCCGTTCGTCTCGACCAGCAGCCCGATGCTCGGGTTTCTCAATCCCACGTCGATGCTCGACCTCGGCCTGAACCGGGGCTACTTCCTGACTCAGCTTGCGGCGATCCGCGAGGAGATCGAGAGCCAGGGGTATGGCCTCTTCGTCGGCGCGTTCACCGGCGACCCGCAACATCAGGTGGTTGGTGACCGGGTGCTGCGCAACCATCAGGTACAGGGCGCCATTGTTGCGCGGGTCTGCACACCGGACGAGCTGGAGATGCTCCGCGAGACGGGCCTGCCAGTCGTGCTGCTGAATCGGCCGTCGGGCGGGCCACGCATCCACAGCGTGCGGGTGGACAATCGCGGGGCCGCCCAGGAGGCTGCGCGCCATGTGCTCGGCCTCGGCCACCTGCGCATCGGCGTCATCGGCGGGCCATCACACGTCTACTCGGCGGAAGAGCGGCTGCTCGGATACCAGGACGCCCTGCGTGAGGCTGGCCTGCCGCCATCGGCGCTGTCGGTGGCGCGCACCAATCTCAGCGAGGCACAGGGTGCGGCGGCCCTCTCCGAGCTGCTGGACACCGACGATCCGCCGACCGCCATCCTCGCGATCAACGACTACCTCGCGATTGCCGCCGTGGCCGAAGCGCAGCAGCGCGGGCTGCGCGTCCCGGACGACCTTTCCATCATTGGATTTGGCGACGTGGACATCGGGCGGTACATCTCGCCGCCGCTGACAACGATCCACACGCCCTGGGACCGGATGGGCCGATTCGCCGCCCGGCTCCTTATCGAGAGCGTGAACGACCCCGGGCTCACGCATGCCTCGGTGGAGATGCGCACCGAGCTGATCGTGCGTGGGTCGACAGCACCGCCGCCACGCCGGGCTGCCGCGACGCATCGCTCGCCCGACGGGCGGGACCGACAGAGGGCGGCCAGCACCATACCCCCACCAGCCATCATTCTCGAAGAGGATCGAATGGTATGAGCGCGCCAACCCCTGTAACCACCGGACCGTCTGACAAGCTACGCGTCGCCGTCGTCGGCGTCGGGTTGCTTGGCGAGCGTCACACACGCTTTTGGGCGCAGCAACCTGACGTGGACCTCGTCGGTGTTGTGGACACCCGCCAGGATCGCGCGGCCGCTGTGGCTGCGAAGTGGGGCGCACCATTTGCGTGCGCCAGTATCGACGAGCTGATGGCGCACGCTGGCCCGGATGGCTCGCCCACCGCCGTCAGCATCGCCACCCCGGACTTTGTGCATCGCGAGCCGGTGCTCGCCGCGTTGGCAGCCGGTTTGCATGTCCTGGTCGAGAAGCCACTGGCGATGTCCACCGACGATGCCCGCGCCATGATCGCGGCGGCAGAGCGAGCCAACCGGCTGCTGATGGTCAACCACAGCATGCGCTGGATCCCGTTTTACGCCTCGCTCAAGCGCTCCATCGAAGCTGGCGAGCTTGGCGAGATCGTGAGTGCACACTCGTTCAAAGCCGACACGCTGTACGTTCCGACGACCATGCTGGCGTGGTCGTCGAGGACGACGCCCGCATACTTCCTGACCGCCCACGATCTCGATCTGGTGCGCTGGTTCGCCGACGACGAGATTGAGGACGTGTACGCGCAGGGGGCGAGCCGGGTGCTGCGCGGACGCGGCATCGACACGCCGGACATCGTCCAGTCGTCGGTCCGCTTCAAGGGCGGCTGCGTGGCAACCTTCGAAGCGTCCTGGATCTTGCCGGACACCTACCCGTCGTTCACCGACAACTACATGCACGTCTTCGGCAGCAAGAGCGCGGTATACCTGAACCGAGGCCCCGAGGCCACTGAGATGTTCGAGGAGCAGCGCGTACGCTACCCGAAGCTCTCGACGGTGTACGAGCACGAAGGGCGCATCTACGGATCGTTCCGCCACGCGCTGGAGCATTTCACTGACTGCGTCCGTTCAGGGCGCGAGCCGCTCACATCAGCGCGGCGGGTGTACGGTGTAGTGGCGGCCCTGGAGGCGATTCACCGATCCCTGGAGACGCGCCGGCCGGAATCCGTCGCCACACTGGAACCGCGGGTGTCCGCGTCGCAAGGAGGCGAGCATGGCGTATGACCTCCTGTTCACCAATGGCCGGGTGCTGGACGGCGCCGGCAACCCGTGGCTGCGGGCCGACGTTGCCGTGGCCAGTGGCCGGATCGTCGCCGTGGGGCGGGCGCTCACCGGCGACGCTGCGCGCACGATCGACGTTGGCGGCCAGATCGTGGCGCCCGGCTTCTACGACATGCACTCGCACTCGGACATCAGCCTGCTGGTAGATCCCCGCCACGAGGCGAAGGTCTACCAGGGCGTGACGTTCGAGCTGCTGGGGCAGGACGGCCTGTCGTACGCGCCGGTCACGCCCGAGATCCTCTCGCAGATTCGCCGCCACCTCGCCGGCCTCGACGGCGACGATCCTCGGGCCGGCTGGGATTGGACGACGGTCGACTCGTTCCTGAGCAAGTTCGACCGGCAGACCTCGGTCAACGTCGGCTACCTGGTTCCGCACAACGCCGTCCGCATCGGCGCGATGGGCTGGGAGCGGCGCACCGCGACGGCCGCCGAGCTGGACCGGATGCGCGGCCTCGTGCGGGAGGGCATGGAGGACGGCGCGTTCGGCCTGGCGACGGGCCTGACCTACCCGCCGATCCTCTGGTCCGACACCGCCGAGATGGTCGCGATGTGCGAGGTCGCGGCCCGCTACGGCGGCATCTACGTCACCCACATGCGCGGCCAGGGCGACGGCCTCCTGGACCCGATCCGCGAGAGCATCGAGATCTGCCAGCGGGCCGGCCTGCCGCTCCACATCTCGCACCTCAAGAGCGCGCGCCTCGGGAGCCCGCCGAACCTCCAGGGCGTCATCAGCCTGCTGGAGGGCGCCCGGGCCTCCGGCCTGGATGTGACGTTCGACAGCTACCAGTACAGCGCCGGCAGCAGCATGCTGCACTCGAACCTGCCAGACTGGGTCCACGAGGGCGGCCCGGATGCCGAGATCGAGCGGCTGCAGTCCCGCGAGGTCCGCGAGCGGGTGCGGGCGCTCTGGGCCGCCAGGATGCCCCCCTGGGACGATCTGACGGTCGGCTCGGTGCGGACGGACGCGAACCGCTGGATGGAGGGCCAGAAGCTCGGCACGCTGATCCGCGAGTCTGGCAAGGATGCCGTGGACTTCGTCTGCGACCTGCTGCTGGCGGAGGATCTGGCGGCCTCGCACGTCAGCGCGGCCACCCACGAAGATGCGGACCTGGGCGTGCTGCTGGCGCACCCCTACCAGATGATGGGCAGCGACGGGATTCACCTGGGGAGCCGTGTCCACCCGCGCACCTACGGCACCTACGCCCGCGTGCTGCAACGGTACGTCCGAGAGCAGCGGGTGCTCCGACTTGAGGAGGCGATCCGCAAGTTCTCGTCGTTCGCGGCGCGGCGGCTGAGCATCCCGGATCGCGGGGAGATCCGCGAGGGGATGTGGGCCGACATCGTGGTCTTCGACGAGCGGACCGTCACCGAGCACGCGACCTTCGAGCAGCCACGCCAGCTTGCCAGCGGCTTCTCGTACGTGGCCGTCAACGGCACGCTGGTGCTCGACGGCGGCCAGCACACGGGCGCAACGCCCGGACACGCGGTGAGGATGCGCCGGCCATAAGGTCGGGGGCGGCGGGGGCACACCGGGTGGCGTGGGGCCGGTATCGAACCTGGGTATCATTCCCCGCACATGCCGATGCGCTCGTCGGGGGTGGGAGTGGGGTGGCCGCCGCTGGCCTCAACCCCCCGCGCCGCGAGTCAGCAGCCGCGAGGGAGATGGACGCGTGAGCAGCCCTGAGACCTTTTTGACCACGGCGCAGGCCGCCGCCGTGCGCGAGCAGTTCGGAACCCCCTGCTACGTGTATGACCGCCGCACCCTGGAGGCGACGGCGAAGGCCGCCCGGAGCTTCCCGGCCCCGTTCGGCTTCACGCTCCGCTACGCCATGAAGGCGAATCCGAGCATCGGCATCCTCAAGCTGTTCCGCGAGCTTGGCCTGAACATCGACGCCTCCAGCGACTACGAGGTTGAGCGGGCGATGCGGGCCGGCTTCGCACCGGGCCAGATCCAGCTCACCTCGCAGGCCCCCTCACGCCGCCTCGCCGAGTTCGTGGAGAAGGGCGTTCTCTACAACGCCTGCTCGCTCTACCAGTTGGAGCAGTTCGGGAAGGTCGCGCCCGGCCGCGGCCTGTCGGTGCGGGTCAACCCCGGCCTCGGCAGCGGCGGCACCAACCGCACCAACACCGGCGGGCCAGCCTCCAGCTTCGGCATCTGGCACGAGTACCTGGACGATATCAAGCGGATCGCCCAGCAGCACAACCTGACCATCGACCGGGTCCACAGCCACATCGGCTCCGGCTCCGACCCGGAGGTCTGGAAGCGGGTCACCCGGATGACGCTCGACCTGGCGGCCCAGCTCACGGACGTCAAGACGGTCAACCTCGGCGGCGGCTTCAAGGTCGGGCGGATGCCTGGCGAGGTCAGCACGGACCTGCAGGACATCGGCTACCACGTCGAGCGGGAACTGATCGAGTTCCAGGAGCGGGAGGGCCGCAAGCTGAGCCTGGAGGTCGAGCCGGGCACGTTCCTGGTGGCGCGGGCCGGGGCCGTCGTCGCCAGCGTGATCGACGTGGTCAACACCGGCCAGGACGGCTACACCTTCGCCAAGCTCGACACCGGCATGACCGAGGTCACCCGACCGGCCCTCTACGGCGCGCAGCACCCGATCACCGTGATGACGGACCGCACAGACGTCGCCCCGGTCATCTTCTCCGGCCCCTGCTGCGAGTCCGGCGACATCCTGACGCCGGCCCCTGGCGATCCGGAGGCGCTCGCGCCGCGCACCGTGCCGCTGCCGCGGATCGGGGATCTGGTCGTCGTGGGCGGGGCCGGGGCCTACTGCGCCGCGATGTCCACCATCAACTACAACTCGTACCCGCAGGCGCCCGAGGTGATGCTGGAGACGGACGGCTCGTTTCGGCTGCTGCGAAAGCGCCAGGAGCCAGCGGCCGTCTGGCAGAACGAGATCGCGTAGGGAGCGCGGCCGGCGTGGGCGGCTGGCGTCAGCCGCCGGCCAGCTTGACCTTGTGCCCCAGCTCGGTCAACCTGGCCGCCACCTTCTCGCGGTGGTCGCCCTGGATCTCGACGTTGTCTCCGGCGACGGTCCCACCAGAGCCGCACAGTTTCTTGAGCGTCGTGGCGATCTGCGCGAGGGCGGCTGCGTCGCCGGGCAGGCCGGTCACCACGGTCACCGTCTTGCCCTTGCGGCCCCCGCGCTCCCGCGAGACCCGCACGATGCCGTCGCCGCGCGGCCCCTGGCGGACGGGTTGGCAGATGCAGGCCTCGGTCCGCCGATTGCAGCGGGCGCAGCGGTCCATGCGGCCAACATCAGTGTCGTACACGACGCGGTTTCCGGACATGCCAGCATTGTAGGCGGTACGCCGATGCTCCTACACTCGTGGACTCGACGCAGCGGCGCGTCTGACTCCCGGATGGTTATTGCCCCTAGCATATGTCTGATCGTGCCTGACAGTCGCACGCAGAGCCCAGGAGGACGGACGGGATGACAGCCCAGCATCACAGCGCGCCCCTCAGGATCACGACGATCGTCGGGAATCCGCGGGTCGGATCGCGGACGCGGCTGGCAGCCGACGCCGTGGCTGACAGCATCGACGCGCTGGCCCAGGCGGCCGGCCGCTCTACGCTGCGTCAGGCCGTCGAGCTGGCCGAGCTGGCCGGCGAGCTATTTGCCTTCCCAAGCGATGCCGTTGACAGGGCCGTCGCGGTCGCCAAAGGCTCCGACGTGCTGGTCGTCGCCACGCCGACCTACAAGGCGACGTATACCGGCCTGCTCAAGTCGTTCTTCGACCGGATCGCCGCTGGCTCGCTGACAGGCGTCGTGGCGATCCCGCTGATGATGGGCGGCTCGCCGCTGCACTTCCTGGCCATGGACACCCACCTGACGCCGCTGCTTCAGGAGGTCGGGGCATGCTGTCCGACGCGCGGCCTCTTCATCGTCGAGACCGATCTGGACGATCTTGCGGACGTGGTCTCGCGCTGGCTGGCCCCGAACGCCAGCGTGCTGAAGCGCCTCCTCCAATAGTGGGTCGTGGATCGTGGGGATGATTCGGCGAAGACACGCGACCCGCGCTCAGTGGTGAAACAGGCGCAGTCCTGAGTACGTCATCACCATGCCGTGCTCGTCGGCGGCGGCCTGCACCTCGTTCAGGCGGATCGAGCCGCCCGGCTGCCAGACGTAGCGCACGCCCGTCTGGGCCGCGCGGTCGATGTTGTCCCGGAAGGGGATCAGCCCGTCGCTGGCGAGGGCCACCCGCTGGAGCAGCTTGATCCAGTGGCCGCGCTCGGCCTCGGTGAGGGACACCGGCGGGTTGACCAGGGCCGTCGTCGGCTCGTCGCGCAGCCAGGCTTCCACGGCGTTGTCGCGCTCCGAGCGCGAGACGCCCGCCTCATACTGGAGCGAGAGCGCACGCGGATGCTGGCGCAGCCACCACAGCTCCGCCTTCTGGCAGGCGATGCGCGTGCAGAGGATGCGCGACTGCTGCCCCGCCCCGATGCCGATGGCCTGCCCGTCCACGGCCAGCACGATGCTGTTGGACGGCGTGTACTTGAGCGTCACGGCGGCCAGCAGGAGATCGAGGCGCGCCGCCTCGGAGATCTCCGTCTTCCTGGTCACCGTCTCCCCGAGCGTGACCGTCGCCGTGTTGCGCGGCTGCTCGAACGTGATCCCGAAGACCTCGCGGCGCTCGGTGGCCGGCGGCGTCCAGTCCGGATCGATCTGGAGGACGAGATACTTGCCGGCCTTCTTGCGCTGGAGGACGGCCAGCGCGTCCGCATCGTAGCCGGGCGCGATGACGCCGTCGGAGACCTCGCGCGAGAGGATGCGCGCCGCAGGCAGATCGACGGTCCGGCTGAACGCTGCGAAGTCTCCAAACGAGGCCAGCCGGTCGGCCCCCCGTGCGCGGGCGTAGGCGTCGGCGAGCGGCGACAGCTCCAGATCGTCCACCCGGCAGGCTTGCGCCAGCTCCGGCGAGAGCGGCAGACCCAGCCCGACGCCGGCCGGCGCGGTGTGCTTGAACGAGGTGGCAGCGGGGAGACCCGTCGCCGCGTCAGCCTCGCGGACCAGCTGCCAGGCGTTCAGAGCGTCCAGCAGGTTGATGAAGCCCGGCGCGCCGTTCAGCACCGAGAGCGGCAGCTCGCCGTCCGTGACGTAGATGCGGGCCGGCGCCTGGTGAGGGTTCATCCCGTAACGTAGGCCGAGCTCCTGGCTCATGCGGTTGCCTGCTCCTCTGCATGTGCGGCGATGCCGTCGAGTTTTAGCGCCACAGCCGCGCCGACGCCAGCGCCGCCCCCTCGGCCAGGGCTGCCAGCTTGGCCCAGACGATCTCCGGGTGCACCGTTGCCCGGCCGGCCGTCGTGCCGAAGCCGCAGTCTGTCCCTGCGATGACGCGCTCCCGCCCCACGATCCGCGCGTACTGCTCGATGCGCTGCGCCACCACCTCGGGGTGCTCCACGAAGTTGGTCGTGGAGTCGATGACGCCGGGGATCAGCACCTTGTCCTCTGGCAGCGTGACCTGCTCCCAGGCCTGCCATTCGTGGGCGTGGCGTGGGTTCGCCGCCTCCACCGAGTAGGCGCCCGCCCGCACGGCCAGCAGCAGGTCGGCTACGTCCGCCAACGGCACGTCGTGGACGTGTGGCCCCTCGTAGTTGCCCCAGCAGATGTGATACCGAATCTGCTCTTCGGGGATGCCCGCCAGTGCATGATTCAAGGCCTCGACGCGCTCGGCCGTCGCCCGACGGAACGTCTCCAGCGACTCGTGGCGGAACTGGCCGTGCCGGCCCATCGCGGCGTCTGGCGCGTCGATCTGGACAACCAGCCCGGCCCGCGCGATGGCCTCGTACTCGGTCTTCATGGCGTCGGCCAGCGCGTAGAGGTACGCCGTCTCGCTCGGGTAGTGCTGGTTGACCATGATGTCGGCGATGATCCCCAGCGAGGCCGCCGGCATGAATCCTTCGAGCGCCCCGTTGGCCGAGACGGCGCGAGCAAGGTTGTCCACGTCGGCCTGCACGGCGTCGGCATCCGCATACGCGAGATCTCCGACGCAGAATTGCCGCTTCATCGGGAGCCCACGCGGGATCACGGCGATGGTCTCGCCCCACCCGGGGAAGGTCGTCGCGTCGAGGAACGGGCGCGGTTCTGGGTTCTCGCCCCCAAATCCCTGGATGCGGCGGCTGACGTAGCTTGCGAAGCTCGGCTTGCCAAGCTCGCCGTCGCTGACGATGTCGATGCCGGCCGCCACCTGCTGCCGCACGATCTCCGTGACCGCCGAGCGGACACGCGCCGCAAACTGCGCGGCATCTACAGCCTCGCCAGCCTCGCGCACCTGGATCATGGCGAGCAGGTCATCTGGGCGCGGCAGGCTGCCGGTGTGGGTGGTCAGGATGCGCTCGGTGCTCCGCTTCATTGCTCCCCCTCTTCGCGGCCGGCCGCCTGGCCGGCCTCACCAGAGCCACGATTCGTAGCGCGGAGCGGCTCAGTCCACGAACACGCTCAGCGGCACGAACGCGCTCACGACCCAGTTCGGCGCATCCACCACCTCGCTGACCTTCAGGTCCACGGCCACGCTGCAGAGGATGTACGCCTCCTCGCGGGTCAGCCCGTGCGCCCGCACCAGGTAGGCGATCATCTTGCGGATCGCCTTCTTGGTCGCCTCCATCAGGTCCGGCGCGATGCCCATGACCGCGTAGTACGGCCCGACGTTCGTCCTGGGGGAGAGCGGGCCGCCCGTCATGAACTCCGGCTCCTCAAGCTGGAAGTCCTGGCGGAGGGTGAAGCGGAGTGTGGCCGTCATGCTGGTCTCGATGGCGCTGATGCAGACCTCGCCGTCGCCCTGGGCGGCGTGGCCGTCGCCGCAAGAGAACAGCGCGCCGTCTACCCAGACCGGCAGGTAGAGGGTCGTTCCCTTGGTCAACTGCTTCACGTCGGCGTTGCCGCCGTTCTTGCGGGGCGGCGCGGTGTTGAACTCGCCGGCCTCGTCGAGGGCCACGCCCATGACGCCCAGGAACGGCTCGAACGGGACGCGCACGCCGGGCTTCAGCTCGCCATACTGGCCGTTCCGCAAGTCCCAGATGTGGAGGTACGGCTCGGGGAAATCCTCGGGGAGCAGGCCGGCGTCCGGGCGGAACGAGGTGAAGCCCATCTCGCCGGGCACCAGATCGAGGATCTCGACCTGGAGGATGTCGCCGGGCTTCGCGCCGCGCACGCGGATCGGGCCGGTCAGCGCGTGGCCCCGCTTCGGCCGACGGAACATGTCCTCGACCGTCGAGTCCCAGGTGTAGAAGTTGTCGCCGGCGTCCCGGCACTCGACGACGACGGTGTCGCCAGAGTCGATCTCCAGGCGCGGCTGGATGCTGTTGTCCCAGACGTAGTGGCGGATGCTGGCGTCGAGGTGGTGGAGCTTGCCGGTAACGGTCGCGGTGATCGGCGTGCTGGCCACGGAGGGCACCTCCATCCGGGCCGAAGAGGTTCAGCCGTGGCCCGGGCTCTGGAGGTACATGGTAGCCGCGCCGGCCGCCGTCGCGCGCCTGCTCGCAGTCCTGAGGCAACGCGGTGTGGACGGCGTGTGCCCCTGGCCGCCGCCAGCCTCTAGAATCGGTGCGCTGCGAGCGTGATGCACGCGCCCGACCTGACCGTCGCGAGTTGATCCTATGCGTAGCTGGCTCCCACAACGGCCCCTGACCGGTGCAGAAGTCGCCGGGCTGGTGATCGCGGCGTTCTTCATCGTCCCGACGATTCTCTGGGGCGGCATCTCGCTGGTGCTGGCGATCTCAACCTGGCCGGCGGTGATCGGGCTGCTGGCCGGCGGCGTCGGCGCGCTGATCGTGCAGCGGACGCTGGCGCTGGACGTTATCGCAAGTCGGCAGCGCATCACGGAGCTTGAGCGCGAGAACGCCCAACTGACGGAGCAGGTCGAGCAGCTCGAAGCGACGGTCGACCGGTATATCCAGCGCGACGAGGACCGCCGCTTCGAGCTGTGAGCGCGGCTCAGAACCAGAGACGCACGCCCGGCCGCCGGGCCGGCAGCAGGCAGACGGCTGACGCCACGTTGCAGACCAGCGTCAGCAGTCCCAGGGCCGGGAAGCCGCCCGTCGCCAGCAGCAGCCCGCCCACCGAGCTGCCAATCGCGCCGCCCAGGCTCATGCAGGTCTGGTTCAGCGAGGTCGTGGTGGCGCGACCGGCCGGCGAGAGGTCCATCAGCATCGTGTTCTGCGACACGATCCCCACGCCGTTCGCCATGAACCCCAGCACCAGCATGGCGATGACCGAGGCCAGCGAGAGCGGCAGCATCGTCACCAGCCCGAGCGCCAGGCCAATCGCGACCGGCGACCAGATCGCCAGCCCGCGCAGGCTGAACCGCCCGAGCGGGCCGCTGGTGGCGAGGCTGCCCAGGAAGTTGCCGACGCCCGTCGCCGTGAACGCCCAGCCGACTTCCGCCGTGCTGAGGCCCTGAGTCTGCACCAGGAACGCCCCGAGGTAGGTGGTCAGCGCCCAGACGCCCAGATTGCGCGTCAGGGTGGAGGCGTACATCCAGAGCGTCGGCGGATCGCGGAAGAGGGGGGTGAAGACCGTCAGGGAAAGGCGCGTCCCGGACTGCTCCGCGTGGCGGCCATGCGGGAGCAGCCAGAGCATCAGCCCGGCCGCCACGAACCCGAGCGCGCCAAGCGCCAGGAAGGCGACCCGCCAGCCGGCCGCCGCCCCGACTGCCGTCACCAGCGGGATCCCGAGGATCGGGGCGAGGGTGCCCGTCGCCTGAACCATGCCGATGCCCCGCCGCATGGCCGCGCCGGTGAACAGCGTCCCGACGACGGCCTGCGCGACCGGCAGCCCGACCGAGCGCCCGCCGGCCCCGATCAGCGCGACGGGGATCAGCACGAGCAGGCTCGGCGCGGCGGCGGTCGCGACGGCCCCGACCGACGAGGCCAGCACACCGGCCAGCAGCGTCGGCCGGTGCCCGAACCGGTCCGCCAGCGGCCCGACCACCAGCCCCAGGATGGCCGCCGTCAGCAGGGCCAGCGCCGGGATCTGCCCCAGTACCGAGACGGTCGTGCCGAGATCGGCGGCGACGAACGGCAGGAACGGGCTGAGCGCGAACGTCGCCAGCTGGGTGACGAACGGCGCGAGGCAGACGGCCGCCAGCATCCAGAAACCGGGCGGCGCAGCGACGCCAGCCGCCGTATCCGCCCGCACGGAGGGCGTGGCCATGCTACAGCCCGTGTCCCACCGTGCAGAGGCGAAGGCACGTCCCGTTATCCCGAGCGGGGTGAGCTTGCGAACCCTGCCCGTCATCCCGAGCGGAGTGAGCTTGCGAACGCAGTCGAGGGATCTTCCTCGCTCCCGTGTCTGGGGAAGATCCCTCCACTTCGCTCGTGCCTCGCCGCGGTCGGGATGACGGAGGGGTGGTCGTGCCTCGCCGCGGTCGGGATGACGGAGGGGTGGTCGTGCCCCGCGTGGCTTGCCCTGAGCGTGCCGAATGGGGTCGGGATGACAGGCTGTGCATGTTGACCGTGGCGGACTACGAACGGCCTCTGCCGGCGGCGAGCAAGTCGTCGGCGAAGGCTGGGCCGGCCAGGTCGAGCCACCAGAGCAGATCCCCGATCACGAACCGCTCGCGGATCAGGTGGGCGTTGCCGAGGGCGAAGCGGGCCTGCTCGGCTGGGATCGGCAGGTCCAGCTCCTCGAAGCTGAGGGCGTGGCCGGCCAATCGTAAGATGTCGCGGATGGTGGCGGACGGCCGCACCAGCTCGCGCAGCCTCGGCCCGACCTCGCCGTCCCAGCGCTCGCGGAGGGCGTCGAAGCGCCGGCCGGCCGCCGTCCAGAGCGCCAGCTTGCGCTGATAGTCGCGCCAGCACTCGGCGGCCATCCGTCCGCTCGGGTCGAGCGGCCCGAACGTCTGGGTGATGAGCGTCTCGACGGCCCCTGGTGACGGCGGCGTTGGGCGGGGGCGGCCGGGGTCGAACCGCTCGTGGAGCAACTCGTAGGCGCGGGCGGCCAGCGGCGTCGCCACGCCGACCTGTGCGCCGTGCAGCGCCGTCTGGCGGCCCCAGGCGTGCGAGCCCATGTCGAGCAGGTGGGAGACGACGTGCTCGGTGCCGGAGAGGGGCGTCGAGATCCGCACGATGGACTGCGCGAGTCCGGCCATCAAGACCTGTCTGACCAGGAACGTCAGCCCCTCGGGCGTGCCCTGGGCCACCAGCGGCGCATGCTCCAGGTACACGTCGTCCAGGTCTTCGCCCATCAGGTCGAGCGGCGTCTCGCTGTAGCGGTCCACCAGCCCCAACTGATGCGCCAGGTACCAGTCGCCATAGGAGATGAAGCGGGCCACACAGTCGCCCAGGCCGGCCCGGGTCATGGCGGCGGGCGCTTCGGCGATGGTCTCCAGGTCGCAGAGGACGACGTCAGGGAAGCGTGACGGACGGGTTCGCTTGACGCCGTCCACCAGCAGCACCGCGAGACTCGACGTGAACGCCGTCACCGAGGCCGCCGTTGGGACCAGCACCAGGGTGGTCCGCGCGCCGTCCTCGCGCTCGGCCAGGAAGCAGGCGTGCTTCGCCACGTCGCAGACGGTCCCCGAGCCGAGCGCCACCACCGTCGTGGGCTGGCCGCCGATGGCCGCGCGGCCCCGCTCGACGTTCTCCAGGTCGGCCAGGACCGTTCCCTCGCGCCCGGGCGGGAGCGTCAGCGTGGTGACGGCCCGGCCTGCGCCCGCCAGCAGATCGTGGACCAGCGGCTTGAGGCTCGCGCCGCCACGCTGGTAGGGCCGGTCATCCTGGATCAGCAGCAGGCGCGTGGGCGCGTCAAGTTGCGAGAGCAGATCCGGCAGACCGGCCAGCGCGTTCGAGCGCACCACGATCTCGCGGATCGGCAACTCGGCAAGCTCGGCGGCGTCCGGGCGGGCGGCGAGCCACTGGCGAAGAGCGGGCAAGTCGTCTGGCAGAGGGGCGGCGGCGTAGCTGCTCATGCAGGCGAGTGTAGCGTGCCGCCGCAGCGGCCGGCCGCCGCGGGCTGGCATCATCCAGGGCGATTGCATGTTGATGTCGTCGTGCCGCCGCGTCGGGGCTTGAAAGCCCCGCCTACCATCCTGCAGTCGCTGCGCGACGCTCCAGTCTCGCCTGTTGCTGCTGTTCCCGGTGGCCGTCGCGCAGCGACGGCGTGACTGTAGGCGGGGGTTTCAACCCCCGACCGACCGTTCCAAGATGCTTCGGGTACACCAATGAACATGCCATCGCCCTGGGGCATCATCATGGCACGGTCCTCGGGCTGAGGCCTCCGGGTCACCGTGCGCGACGCAGCGGGGCGTGCAGCGCCATGCCAGCGGCGACGATCATCAGCATCACCCCGCTGACGGCCTGGGTGGCCGGCGCGCCGAAGGCGTCGGCCCCCGCGCCCAGCGCCAGGTGCCCGACCGGCCCGAACCCGACGCTGAAGACCCAGAGGCCCATCGCTGCGCCGCGCTCGCGCTCGTCGGCGTTGCGCTGGAGCAGCGTCTGCCCCAGGGTGTCCATCACCGACGCTCCGAAGCCGGAGATCGCCAGCAGCACCAGGGCCAGCTCGTAGGTTGGGCTGAGGGTGAACAGCAGCAGCGCCAGCCCGAACAGGCCGGCCGTGCTGACGAAGATCACCCCCGAGCGCCCCTCCGCGCCCAGGCGCGAGAGCACCAGCAGACCCAGCGAACCACCCGCCGCACGCGTCGCCATCATCACGCCGAGGCCGGCCGCGCCCACCTCGAACACGTCCCGGGCGAAGGTCGGCAGCAGCGTCTGGGTGGCGAACCCGAAGATCTCCGCCAGGATGATGCTGAGCGCCAGGATCGCGAGGATCGGCTTGCGAGTGACGAGCGTCAGGGCGCGCCGCAGATCGACCCCGGTGCGCCGGCCAGCCGGTCGGCCCTCGGCGGGCGCCCCGTCCCGAACAACCTTCTCGACCGGGGCAGCCGCGCCCCCCAGGTACAGCGCCGCTATCGCCACCAGCACGGCCACGGCCACCCCGGCCAGCGTGACCGGCCCGCCAAGCCCGGCCAGCGCGTACCCGCCGGCCAGCCCGCCCAGCATGCTGAACAACTGGCCGCCCAGGTTGGAGAGGGCCATGCCACTGGTGGCGCGGGTGCTCCGCACGAGGTCGTAGGCGTACGCCTGCGAGGCCGACATCCGCACGGTGTCCACGATGCCGAACAGCGCACTCATCAGGATCAGCATCGGGGCGGAGAGCAGGCCGCCCAGGGCCAGCGCGATGCTCGCCAGCAGCAACCCGACGCACGAGCCATTGGCCAGCACGATCATCAAGCGGCGGTCCATCGAGTCGGCGAGCGCCCCGGCCGGGATCCCGAACACCAGTTGCGGGGCCATGCGCGCCGCCCCCACCACGCCCACCATGAACGGCGAGCCGGTCACCTCCAGGGTGATCCAGCTCAGCGCGATCTGGATGACGACGCGCGAGAACGAGGCCAGCGATCCGCTGACCCACAGGCCGGCAAAGCCGGGGATGCGAAAGGCGGCGGGCATCGACACACGCCCCAGCACCATCGGGTTTGCCACAGCCCTCCCACGCGCAGCCCCAACGCCGCGCCAGCGGGCAGGACGATAGCACGCGTCCGCGTGCTACGTCGCTGCGCGGGCCGACGTGGCCGACCGCCGCGCTCCCAGGGGGGCATATCCTCGCGCTATGCTGTCGCTGCCGCCGGCGCTCCTGCGCGCTGCCACGTCAGGGCGAACCACCCGGACACGGCCAGCAGCAACGCCGCCGTGCAGCCGTAGCTCGGGAACAACCCCAGCCACTCGGCCAGCAGGAACGCCAGCGGCGGCCCCAACGCCGACCCGATGTCGATCCAGTCGGCGTAGCCGCTCATCGCCTCGGCGCGGCGGTCCGGCGGCGCAAGGTCGCCAGCCGCTGCGTCGCTGGCAGCCGTCATCGCCGTGGACGTCAAGAACATCGCGAGCGTCGCCACGATCACCATCGTCCTGTCGCCCGCCAGCATCAGCCCGAAGACGGCGAGGGCTTCCAGCGCCAGCATGCAGGGGATCATCCGCCCGCGCCCGATGCGGTCCGAGAGGTGGCCGAACCACGGCGCGAGCAGCAGGTCCGATCCCCAGCGACAGGCTACCAGCAGGCCGCCGAGCGCCGCCGCGCCTTCCGTGGAGCCGGCGACCTCCGAGAGGGCCAGCGTCAGCGTCGCCAGCACGACGCCCTGCGAGGCGAACCCGTTCGCCAGCATGCCGCACTTGACGGCCACCATCCGAGGACTGCCGAGCCAGCGGTCGCGCCAGCCCAGGTGCGCGGGCGCGTGCGCGGAAGCAGGAGTGGCCGCCGGGTGCGCGGGTGACGTTGCGTGGAGGGGCGGCGATGCCTGGGACGGGGCCGAGTGGTAGGCCCGCTCCGGCACCAGCAGCGTCAGCAGAATCGCTGGCGTGGTGGCGATGCCCAGCAGGATGAACGTCGCGTGGTAGCCGATCACCTCGACCAGCAAGCTGCCGAGCAGCAGCGACGCCACCGACCCGATCCGCGACACCGACTGGTACACCCCGATCATCCGGCCACGGGTGGCGGCCGTCGAGGCTGCCAGCACCACCGTGAACGACCCGAGCCGCAAGATCGAGAAGCAGGTGCCCCAGATCATCCGGGCAGCCACGAACGGCACGAAGGCCGGCGTCAGCCCGTACATCGCCGTGCTGACTGCCGAGGCCACCGCCGCCGCGATCACCGGCCGCCGCCCGCCAACCCGCGTGAACAGCCGCCCGGCCAGCACGTTCGTCGCCAGCCGGACGATCCGGTTCGCGCCGAGGAGGATGCCGACCGCCCACAACGGCAGGCCCAGCTCGGCGGCGTGGGCCGGCAGCGCCACGTAGAGGAGCGAGTCGCCGAGCAACGCCAGCGACATCACCGCGCCCACCACCAGCACCAGCGGCGGCAGGGCGGCGTGCGGCCACGAGGGGCCGGACCAACGGAACCAGCGTGGCCCAGAAGAACGGCCAACCGCTGACCGTGCGCCAGGATCGGGCATAGACCGGGGCCTTCCCCGCGCGGAGCACTCCCACCGACACCATGACGGAACGCTGGCCCATGCAGTCGGGCTGGCTCGCCGGCAGGGTGCGCGTCGGGTATGCTCCCGCGCGCCCTCCTGGTTTTTCTCCCGTCAGGTGTACGCTGCCCGAAGCATCTGCATCATTCTGGGGGCAACGCTGGCGCCGCTCGGTCCAGACCCCGCAACAATTCGCACGGGCGGAACCCTAGACGCTGCTTCCGCTCTTCGACTGGCTCCATCATATCGCCAGCCGGTGGCCGGGACAACACCGATGCGCCGCGCGCAGGAGCAGGAACGAACCGCTATGGTCAACACGCCATGACTGTGGACAGCACGCCATGACTGTGGACAGCACGCCATGACGCGGCGCGCCCAGCGTCCCTCGGTGGGGTCGCGCCCATGATGCAGGCCGACCACCTCGCCAGCCGGCCCGGCCCGCTCCAGACCTGGGTGCTGGCCGCCCGCCCGCCAACGCTGCCAGCCGCCATCGTGCCGGTGCTGGTGGGGACCGCCGCCGCCTGGGCCGCCGGCCACTTCCGCTTCGGGCCGTTTCTCGGGGCGCTGGCAGCCTCGCTGCTGATCCAGGTCGGCACCAACTTCGCCAACGACTACTTCGACTTCCGCAAGGGCGCTGACACGGCCGAGCGGCTTGGCCCGGTCCGGATCACCCAGAGCGGTCTGGTCCCGCCGGAGACGGTCAAGCGCGCCACGATGCTGGTCTTCGGGCTGGCGGCGCTGATCGGAGTCTACCTGTCCATCGTCGGCGGCCTGCCGATCCTCGTCATCGGGCTGTGCTCCATCGCGGCGGGCATCCTCTACACCGGCGGCCCGTTCCCGCTGGCCTACAACGGCCTGGGAGACATCACCGTCTTCATCTTCTTCGGGCTGGTAGCCGTGCTGGGGACGTACTTCCTGCAGACCGGCGCGCTGACTTCGCTGGCCCTGCTCTACGCGCTGCCCGTCGCGGCGCTGGTGACGGCGATCCTCGTCGTCAACAACCTGCGAGACATCCCCACCGACCGCCGAACGGGCAAGTACACGCTGGCGGTGCGGATCGGCCCGGCTGGTGCGCGCGCGGAGTACCTGCTCCTGGTCGTCGGCGCGTACCTCGTGCCGGTCGTCGCGTGGGGTCTGCTCGGCGGCTCGCTCTGGCTGCTGCTGCCCTGGCTGACGGCACCGCTCGCCGTCATGCTGGCGCGCACGGTACTGACCCAGGAAGGCCGCCCGCTCAACGTTGCCCTGGCGGGGACGGGCCGCCTCCACTTGCTGTTCGGTCTGCTCTGGACCGTGGGAATCATCCTATGACTGTCGCGTCAAGCTCGCCGGCCCAGACCTCCCCGATCCTGCCGACCCCGAGCGGCCCCCGTCCGCCGGAGCACCGCGCCCGGGTGGCCGCCATGTTCGGGCGGATCGCCGAGCGGTACGACCTGATGAACACGCTGATGACCGGGGGGCAGGACGCCCTCTGGCGACGGCTGGCCGTGCGCCACGCTCGCCCGCCGCGCAACGGCCGGGCGCTGGATGTGGGCACGGGCACGGCCAAACTGGCGCTGGCGCTGGCCCGGGCCATGCCCGACGGGCGCGTGGTGGGGGTGGATGTGGCCGAACCGATGCTGCGGCAGGCGCTCCCCGCGGCCGGTCCGGACGAGGCGGCCACTCGCGTCAGCCTGGCCCTGGCCGACGCCCTGGCATTGCCCTTCGAGGACAACACGTTTGACTGCGCCACGACGGCGTTCATGATCCGCAACGTCTCGGACGTGCAGGCGGCGTTCCGGGAGCTTCGGCGGGTGGTCCGTCCGGGCGGCCGGGTGGTCTGCCTGGAGCTGACGCAGCCGCGAATGCGGTTGTGGGGACCACTGTTCTCGATCTATTTCGGGAAGGTGGTCCCGCTGATCGGCACGCTGGTGGCCGGTGATTCCGGCGCATATACGTATCTGCCAGAGTCAGTTGCTGCGTTTTTGCGACCGGAGGGTGTTGCCGCCGCGATGGCGCACGGGGGTCTCCGACAGATTCGCTGGCGGCGACTCGGTTTCGGGTCGGTAACATTGCATATTGGAACGGTGTAATACTGCAACATTGCGAGTGATATCGTTGATGGTCCGTTAGCAAAATGTTTGATTTTGTCTACCCGGCACAACGCTGTCGTGATGGTGTTGTGATACACTTGATGAAGTGATTGAGTCCCCCTTCTCTACCCGCGCCCTGCGCGCTGGCCCCCCGTGAAGGAGCCCGACATGTTCCGTGATGTGCGCATGTCTGAGCTGATCGAGGCGAACCCGACGCTTGAGCAGCAGTTGCGGGACTGGCAGACGGAGCGCCACCGCCGGGGGGAGAACGCCTTCGACTGGCAGGCGTTCAGGGCGATGGTCACGTACATGGGGTCGTGCGATCCCGGCAGCGAGCCGCCCTCCGAGTTCTTCTGGTTCACCCCGCCAGAGCACGCCACCGTCCTGGCCCTCGAGGCCGAGCCGAGCACCAATGTCATGACGGCGCGCCGCCCGTCCGGCCGGCTGGTTCAGCCGGGGCTCGACCGTGGCCCCGGCGGCTCCGGCGAGCGCCTCACCGAGGTCAAGTACTGGCGCTAGCCCCACGCAGCCCGTCCACGGAACAGTCTCAAGGCCGGCGGAGTCACGCTCCGCCGGCCTTGTGCGTGCATGGCGCCGGCAAGCCCGCGCTGCCGCGGATCGCCACGGGCGCGCTGGCCGCCGACGCTGGAGGTGAAGCAGGGGCTGCTGGCCCGGCGAGACGCCACGCCATTGACCGCCTCGCTCCCAGGGGGCCTTGCTTTCTATGGGCAAGTCGTGCGCTCTCACGCCGTGCTATCTCGTGCTGGCGCGTCGAACTTCGCCATCTGCTTGCATGGTGTCGCCTCGATGCGTGCAGAGGCGTATCCATGTGGCTGCCTTTCGGCGGTACTTCTGGGTGCCTGCGTCAGTCCTTTTGACCCATATCGCGCTGCCCGTCCCCTGCCGTTACCCATGCAACAGCAGTGTAGGTCGGGCAGCCGTCGATCTCGTTCGGGCTGCGGCGCGACCTCGCTGGCAAGGATGCTCGGACTGCTAGGGCTATCGAGGACCGCAATGACACCGACGCGGGCGCTGTGTCCCAGGTGGCGCGCGCAGCTCAGGTGTCCGCCCGCTCCGCCGAAGGGGACGCTCCATCATGACCCAGACCAATGCACCCACCATCCCACTCACGGCGAAGCCGGCCGCTGCGCCACAGAAGCCGCAGCCGTCGCGGACGCCGTATCGGCCGGTGCCCGGCACGAGCTTCACGGGTGCGTTGCAGGCAGCGGTCAACGAGGCCCGGACAACCCAGCTTGCGATGCTGGCGAACTCGGGCGTCGCCAATCCCTCGGCCGCCAGGATCGCAGCCCCGACTGCTGACGGTTCGAACGCTCCGCTGGTGGATGCGATGTCGCCACCGCCCGGCGTGGATGCCCGCCTCTGGGAGAGCCTGGTACGCGGCACGCCGCTGACGGGCCTGCCTGTCGCCGCCACCGCCGGCCAGCCGACACAGGTCGTCGCTATGTCCGCCACCCAGCCCGCCGAGCCGGCCGTCCAGGCGGTCACGCCCGCCATGCGAGCGGAGCAGGCCCAGGCGTTCCTGCGGTCCATCAAGGGCTCAGACCAGACGAAGGCCGACGAGTACGAGAACGCGGCGCAGGCGCGCGCCTGGGGCTACTCGACCTGTTCCGCCGCCTCGCTGACGGCGGTGCTGCGCGCGGCCGGCCAGGACGTGAAGATCGCCGACGTGATGCGCGAGATGCCCGGCGGCATGACCATCAAGCTCGGGCTGGTCTCGCGGCCCTCATTGGTGAACGCGGCCAACCACTTCGGTGCGAAGGCCACCGACGACGTGACCAGCTACGAGTCGCTGAAGGCGGCCACTGACAGCGGCCAGCCGGTCCTGGTGGACATCCGCAACGGCAAGTTCCCTGAAGGCCACTGGATCGTGGTGACGGGCGTGGACGAGAGCGGCATCCGCTGCGCCGACAGCTCCCGCTACGACCTGACCACGATCCCCAAGGGCGAGTTCATGCGCTCGTGGAGCAGCCGGGGCATCCGCCTCGAAGGCCTCACGCCAAAGCCCACCCAGACCATTTCGACCACGCCAAAGCCCTCGGTCCGGGGCTGATCAGGAAGGACGGACGAGTCACCATGCAGCTCTTCGACGCCACCACCCGGCTCGGCGCGCCGAGCGCCGCCGAGTCCTCGGTGGCCGATGCCCGTCCGGCCTACGATCCGGCCAACGCCGACGCGTTCCAGGCAGCGCTGAGCGCCGCCAACCAGAACGCACGCGGCGCCGCCGAGCGGTCGAGCGGCCGCGCCGGCACGAAGCACAGTGCCGGCAGCAGCACCGCACCCGCCGATGCACAGCCCGTCGCGGACGAGCTTGACCGCCCCGACGACGAGCAGATCAGCGCTGACGCCCTGGCCGCCCTGCTGCCGATGGTGGTCGCCCCCCAGCCGCCAGCCGCCCCGCGGACGCCCGGCATTCCTGCGACCGTCGCCCCTGCGCCGCTCGGCGCTGCCACCACCCAGGCAGCCAGCACGACCGCGTCAATCGCCGGCCCCAGCATGACTGACCAGGGAGTGGCAACCGGCGAGGCGTTCAGCGCAGCCTTGCAGGATGCAGACGGCGCGCAGCCGGCCACGGCGGCCAGCGCCGCGGCCGCGACAGCAGCAGCCGTGCCGACGCCGAACGCCTCGGCGTCTGTGCTCTCGCCGCGGTCTGGGCCGGTGACTGGCTCCGCACCGGCTTCGCAGGCTGCTGCCGAGGCGACAGACCAGACCATCACCGAGCCGACCACCCAGGCCGCCACGACGACCGTCGCAGCGCAGACGCCGCCGCAGACCGCCCCCGCCACTGGCGCAACAGCAGCTTCGACCACGGCCACTGCCGCGCCGCTCCCGCCGACCGGCGCGCCCACCGTCGATGCGCTGGCCCAGGCTGCCGTGGCGACGGCCCAGACGCTCACGCAGGGCGGCGGGCAGCCGGCTGCCACCGAGGAACTGCCAACTGCCCAGCCGAGCGCTGGGAACGCCGCTGCGTCCTCCGCGCGCAGCGCTCCCTCCACGGCTCCAACCGTCGCGCCCGCCGCATCGTCGCCCACCTGGGCCGATCTTGCAGCCAGCTTCGGCGCGCAGATCGTCTCGACCAGCACCGGAACCGCCGCCCGGCCAGCCAGTGCGAGCAGCCAGACCAGCGGACCGGCCATCCAGCTTGAGGCGGGGCAGGTGCTCGCTGCCGGAACGACCGCCCAGGCCGCCGGGGCGACGTCAGCCGCGCCCGTGACCTTGCCCGGCCAGGCCGTTGCCGCCGCTGGCGCCACGACAGCCACAGGGCAGGGCGTCTCCCTGGAGACCTCCGGGGCCGGCGAGGTCGGCGAAGCAACGTCGGCGACCGCCGCTCGCGCACAGGCCAGCGGCGATACCAATCCCGCCTTCAACCTCGCCGCGCTGACCAACCAGCAGGTTGGGCAGGCCGCCGCCGCGAGCGCCACGCCGGCCGACGCGCCGGTTGCGCCGCCCGTCGCCGCGCAGGTTGCGGACGGCGCGGTGCTGGCGGCCCGCACGACCGGTCAGAGCGTCCAGATGATCCTGCAGCCGGAAGGGCTGGGGACCGTCACCATCAAGGTGACCGCCGAGCGTGGCGGCATCGCCGTCCACCTCGCCGTTGACAACCCGCAGGGCCGCGAGCTGGTGCAGAACAGCTGGCCGCAGCTCCAGCACGCGCTCGAACAGCGCGGCCTGACCGTCCAGTCGCTTCAGCTCGACCTCTCGAACAGCGGGCGCGGCAACAGCGATCAGTTCCAGGCGTTCCAGCAGTTCGCCAACCAGCAGCAGGGCTTCGCGGGCCAGTCCGGCCAGTTCGGACAGCAGGCGCGCGGCGGATCATCCGCCGGCGACCGCCGCGCCACCGTCGCCGTCGACGGCACGGACGAGCCACTTCGACCATCCACCGGCGTTGGGACGGCCTCCCGCGTCGACTATCGGATCTAAAAGGGAGCGCATGACGATGGTGAGCGTCGCCTCGACGAGCAGTACGTCCAGCACGAGCAGCAGCAGCACGACCTCGAGCCTCGGCGAGGCAGCCGGGCTCGGCAAGGACGACTTCATGCAGCTGCTGATCGCCCAGCTAAAGAACCAGGATCCCATGAAGCCGATGGAGGACAAGGAGTTCATCACCCAGCTGGCGCAGTTCAGCTCGCTGGAAGCCACCGAGAAGCTCAACACCCAGCTGGACGAGCTGCTCGGCTCGCAGTCCCTCGTGCAGGCCGCGACGCTGATCGGGAAGCAGGCGACCGCCAAGCTGGAGAGCGGCGAGACCGTCACCGGCGTCATCAGCGAGGTCCGCATGATCAGCGGCCAGCCCACGGCGATCATCAACGGCCAGGAGGTCGATACCTCGCTCATCACGGTCCTGACCGGCAGCTCGACGACCACGACAAGCGCCGCAACGACCACCGGCGCGGCCACCCGCGCCGCCGCGACGACGACCACCACGACTCCGACAGTTACGGCCCGCTGAGGCCACCCTCGAAGGCAGTCTCGGCCTCGCGAGTCATCCGCACGGGCGCACCAGCGCCTCGCTCCAGCATCACGGGCACACGCCCGGTGCACAAGACGAAGGAGAACCCCTCGCCATGATGCGTTCACTCTTCTCCGCCATCTCGGGCCTCAAGGGCCATCAGACGATGATGGACGTCGTTGGGAACAACATCGCGAACGTCAACACGACGGCCTTCAAGAGTGGCCGCGTCACCTTCCAGGACATCATCAGCCAGACGCTCCGTGGTGCACAGGCTCCCAGCGCGACCCAGGGCGGCTTGAACCCGATGCAGGTCGGCCTCGGCATGCAGACGGGCTCCCTGGACATGATCAACACCCAGGGAAATCTCCAGAGCACCGGCAAGACGACGGACCTCGCGGTCCAGGGCGACGGCTTCTTCCAGATCACGGACGGCACCAACACCTTCTACACCCGTGATGGAAACTTCACCGTGGACAGCGCCGGCCAGTTCATCCACGCTTCGACGGGCCTGCGCCTGACGCCGGCCGTCACCATCCCGGCGGGCGCGACGAACGTCAACATCGCGCAGAACGGTCAGGTGACCTGGACCGTCGGCGCGACGGTCACCACAGGCCCGATCATCACCATGGCGAACTTTGCCAACCCGACTGGCCTGACCCGCATGGGGAACAACATGTTCCAGGTCAGCAACAACTCAGGCCCGGCAGTGGTCGGCAACCCGGGCACCAGCGGCCTCGGGACCATCCAGTCTGGCTTCCTCGAGATGTCGAACGTGGACCTCGCGGCCCAGTTCACCAACATGATCATCGCGCAGCGCGGCTTCCAGGCGAACTCGCGCGTGATCACGGCGTCCGACGAGATCCTGCAGGACCTGGTGAACATCAAGCGCTAAGGGTAAGTCGTCAGTAACCAGTCGTCAGTCTTCCGCAGGCTGACAGAGACCTCACCCCCAGCCCCCTCTCCGACGCGGAGAGGGGGTTGTGTATGCCTCTGAGAACTGACGACTGACAACTACCCCACCAGCAGCATCAGCCCGGCGGCGATGGCCGCCGACCCGAGCAGCCGCTGCGGCCCGTACCCCTCGCGCAGCACCACCGCCCCGAGGATCGCCGCCAGCACCACCGAGATCTCGCGGGCGGCGGCTACGTAGCTGACCGGCGCGAGCGTCAGCGCCAGGAGCACCAGACCGTAGCTGCCCGGGGCCAGCACGCCCACCAGCACGATGCTGCCTCGCCGCTTCCGCCACTCCAGCTCCACCGCCCGCCACCGCGGACGGATCAGCGGGATCAGCGCGACCGTCAACCCGGCGAACAGCAGGTAGCCGTAGAGCAGCGGTGGCGCGAGGGTCACGCCGTACTTGTCCAACGACGAGTAGGATGCGATCACCACCCCGGTCAGCAGGGCGTAGCGCGTCCCCAACTGCCCGAAGACGTGGGCCACGCCGCCCAGGCTCGGCCAGCCGAGCCGCCGAGTGTGGATCACGACCGTGCCCACGACCACCAGCCCGATGCCGCCGGCTGCCAGCCAGGAGAGCCGCTCGCCCAGGAAGACGGCGGCCAGCAGCGGCACGATGACCGGCGCAGTGCCCCGGGCGATCGGATACACCAGCGACAGGTCGCCGTAGCGGTACGCCTGCGCCAGCGTCCAGTAGTACAGCGCCTCCAGCAGCGCGCTCACCGCCACGACGCCCCAGGCGGCCGGTGGCAGCGGCGTCGTCAGCAGCAGCCAGCCACCGAGCGGCAGGAAGAGAACCGTCGTCGCCAGCGTGCCGCACCAGAGGAACGCCAGCTTCTCCTCGGCGCGCCGCGCGAGCAAGTTCCAGCTGGCGTGTGCGACCGCCGCCAGCAGCACCAGACCCAGGGCCGCGCTACTCATACGCGGCCTCCCGCGCAGCCGGCAGCGCTGGCCCCAGGTTGCCAGGCTGCCAATGTTGGCAGGGTCGCGTCTGGGCGCACACCGTTCTCACGAACACACAGGGTATCAATCCGCCGCGCTGTGGGCGATCTCGCCAACAGATTTGCAGAACTCGCCCTCAGACCCGACCCCAATCGTGCCATCTTCACGTTGTGTGTCACGAGTAGGAAGACATCCGGCACACCCCGTGTGGTGCGCCACAGGTGTGTGCGGCTTCGGAGCGGCCCAGGCGTCTCAAGCTGGATGCGGGTCGCGGAGCCAGAGGAACCTGGGAGGGGCCGTGCGGGTGCTAGTGGCCGATGACAGCGCGCTGTTGCGGGAGCGTCTCCGCGAGGCGCTGCTCACGATGGGGCATCAGTGCCTTGTCGCTGCGGACGGCGACGAGGCCTTGCGGCAGGTCCAACAGGCTGGCGTTGACGTGCTGATCGCCGGGCTTCGTCCGGACGGCCTGAACGGTCTCGACCTGAGCCGTCACGTCCGCGAGCATTCGGACACGCCGTACACCTACGTCATGCTGATGGCCGAGGGGCCGGTGGGGCTGGACGCCCTGGCCGGCGGCGCTGATGACTACCTTGCCGATCCGCTCAGCGGTCAGGAGCTGCGGGCACGCATGCTCGCCGCCGAGCGCGTGGTCGCGCTGCACCAGAAGCTGGATGCGCAGGGCAGGGAGCTGGAGCAGGCCAATCGGCAGCTCTTCTCGCTGACCCGCACCGATGCACTGACCGGCCTGGGCAATCGCCTGCAGATGACGGAAGTCCTGGCGACGCTCCACGCCCGCGCCGAGCGCTACGATCATTCGTACGCCATCGCCCTCTGCGACCTCGACCGCTTCAAGGCGTTCAACGATCTGCGCGGACATGAGGCCGGCGACGAGATGCTGAAGCGCGTGGCCGAGATCCTGACCCAGACCACCCGCAACACGGACAGCGTCTACCGCTACGGCGGCGAGGAGCTGTTGATCGCGCTGCCAGAGCAGACGCTGGCCTCGGCCGAGCTGGCCGGCGAGCGGCTGCGGCGGGCGGTTGCCGGCGCGGCCCTGGATCACCCGGCCAACCGCCCACACGGCCTGGTGACGGTCAGCGTCGGGATCGCGGCGTTCGACCAGTCCACCGGCAACACCTACGAGGCGCTGATCGCCGAGGCCGAGGGCGCCCTCTACGACGCGAAGGCGGCCGGCCGGAACCGCGTGGCCATCGCCCGGTCGCCCGTCAGCGCCTGACGAGGCCACAGGGAAAGGTCTCAGGGAAGAGGGGACAGGTGACAGGGGTACGTTTCAGCCCTCTGTAACCTGTCCCTCGTAACCTATCCCCTGTCCCCTATGGCCTGTACCCTGACGACAGGCGCTCGGTAAACAGCTCCACCAGCCCGGCCGAGTCGATCCCCAACAGCACGTCCGTGTTGGCCGGCAGCCCGAGCTGCCCGCGCCAATCTACCACCGTCATGCCGGTGGTGTAGGTGCCGGTCGTCTCGATGACCACTGGGTAGCGCTCGACGTGGTACAGCTCCGGGGCCACGACGTAGCCGACCGTCGGCAGGTCGTTGAAGCGCGCGCCGCCCTCGTCCCCGAAGCTTCGCATGTAGGAGGCGATGTTCGCCTTCGCAACGGCGCTGAGCATCCGTGCGGCCGGCGTGTTGGCGGCGGCGATGCGCGCGAGGTGGGCCGGGCTGATGATCGTCGGGCGGGCCACGTCCAGCCCGGCCTGCACCAGCGGTGCGCCGGAGTTGTAGACCAGGGCGGCGGCGTCCGGATCGTTCAGCATGTTGGCGCTCGCCACCGCCGAGACGTTGCCCGGCACGCGCACCGCGCCGCCCATCAGCACGATCTGCTTGACGCTCGTCGCGAGCCTCGGCTCCAGGCGCAGCGCCAGCGCCACGTTCGTGAGCGGCCCGAGCGCGATCAGCGTCATGTCGCCGGGCGAGGCCATGATGTGCTGGACGATCTTCTCGGCGGCGATGCCCTGTTGCACCTGCCCCGATGGTGGGAACTGTCCTGACAGCCCGCCCAGCCCGTCCTCACTGTGAATGTGCGGGGCGTAGCGCGGCTCGCGGAGCAGCGGGCGGTCCGCGCCCTGGTAGACGGGGATATCCGTCCGTCCGGCCACGGTCAGGATCGAGAGCAGGTTGCGCGTCACATGCTCGATGGCCGTGTTCCCGAAGACGGTGGTGAACAGCTCCACCGTCACCAGCTCGGGGCAGGCCAGCGTGAAGAGGATCGCGGCGGTATCGTCCAGGCCAGGATCGGTGTCGATGATGACGCGCGTCGGGCGGTCATTGGCGGCGGCGGCAGCGGACACGGCAGGCACTCCTCGTCGAGCTACCGCGAGATCATGCCCGAGCGCCCGCCCCGCCGCCAGCGCTCGCCCTGCCCAGGCCTGCCTACGTCAGGGCGATTGCATGTTCGCTGGTGTACCCGAAGCATCATGGAACGGGCGGTCGGGGACTGACGTCCCCGCCTACAGTCATGCCGTCGCTGCGCGACGGCCGTTGGGAACGGCCGGCACTGGTGCGACTGGCGCGTCGCGCAGCGACTGCAGGATGGTAGGCGGGGCTTTCAAGCCCCGACGCGGCGGCACGACGACATCAACATGCAATCGCCCTGCGAACGCCGCTCGACCGCTTGACGATCGGGTTGCGAACCGCCTATGGTCCGCCGGGAAACCGTTACCGGGCGAGAGCAGTCATGACACGAATGGCGCATCGAACACGCTGGGCGCTGGAGATCCTGCTGCCGGTCTGCCTGTTCGTGGCCTCGCTCAGCGTCTTCTGGGGCGCGAAGGCGAAGATCGATTCCGACGAAGGCAACTGGATCGGGACGACCCGCTACTTCGTGGCGTTCTTCGTGGACCGGGACTTCTCCCAGACCACCTGGGCAGACGGCTACTGGACCCGCACCCAGCCGATGGTCTTCCGCTACGTCATCGGCAGCTGGCTCTGGTGGCGCGGGCACGATCTGGAGCCGCTCAACCCCCACTACGACTTCACGCGGGGCATCCAGGCGAACCGCCGCCTGGGCCTCGCGCCGCCCGACGCCGTGCTGGACGACGCCCGGATGGTCACGCGGACGATGTCCGCCCTGGCCGTGACGATGCTCTACCTGGTGGTGCGGCTGCTGGGCGGCCCGGTCGGCGGCGTTCTCGGCGGGCTGGTGGCCGCGACCATGGCGACGGGCAGCCCGTACCTGCAAGAGCACCTGATCCGCGCCAAGGCCGAGTCAACCCTGGTAGTTTTCCTGTTCTCAGCCATGTTCTGCGCCATCCTCAGCCTGCGCCGCTCTGCGCCGCACTGGCCGAACGTCTGGTGGGGCATCCTGACCGGGCTGTTCGTGGGGCTGGCGTTCGGCGTGAAGCTGACGACGGTCCTGGTGATGGTGGCCATCGCGCTGTGGGGCGCGGCGGCCTGCCTGGACGACCGCTTCGGGCCGTGGACCCGCCGTCTGCCGTCCTGGGTTGGCCGGCGGATCGGCGGCGTTGGCCCCCAGAACCCAGAGCCTGGAACCCAGAACCGGCAGGGCCTGCCCTGGATCTGGCCGACCGCCGTCCTGGTCACGACGATGGCGGTGTTCCTGGCGAGCAACCCGTTCACCTGGGCCAACCCGGTGCAGCGGACGTGGCTGCTGTTCGAGAACCGGCGGATCGAGATGGCGCAGCAGCAGATCGACGTGCCCTCGCGGGCCGTCTACGCCGTCTCGGACCGGGCGTGGCTGGTGTGGGACCGCAGCGTCTGGAACGACGCCTTCGGTCCTTCGCGCTTCGGGAAGCCGTTCGAGGCGGTGTTGACGGTCATCGGGACGGTCTGGCTGGCCGTGCTGGCGTTCCGCTCCGCCCGGAACGGCGTCGGGCCGCAGAGCGTGGAGCTGCTGGTGTTTCTGTGGCTGGCGATCCTCTGGCTGGGCGTGTCGCTCGGCCTCGGGTTCCTGCTCCAGCACTATTTCGTGCCCACGGCGGTGGTCGCGATCTTCCTGTCGGGGCTGGCCGTCGGCTGGTCGGTGCAACTGGCCTGGGGCATGGGGCGGCATCTGCTGGCTGGCGCAGCGCGCTCGCGGCTGCCGACGCCGACCCTCGGCAAGCACGCCAGCGCGTAGCTCCGCATGCGAGTGCGTAGGGCCGCGTACCAGCGTGCCGGCGGGCGTGCGGCGGCCTGACTTCTGACCTTTCGGAGGCTCACTCATGGCGATCCTGCGCGGCGGGCGCACCGTCTACGGCCAGGCGCTCGGCATCCTCATGCTCGACACGCGCTTTCCGCGCCCGCCGGGGGATGTCGGCAACGCGCTCACCTGGCCCTTCCCGACCCAGTATCGCATCGTGAAAGGGGCGCACCAGAGCCGCATCATGGGCTCGGAGCCTGACCCGACACTGCTGACGCCGTTCCTGGAGGCCGCCCGCGACCTGGAGGCGCACGGCGTCGGCACGATCACCACGAGCTGTGGCTTCCTGGCGGCGTTCCACCAGGAGCTGGCGGCGGCCGTCTCGGTGCCGGTCCTCACGTCGTCGCTGCTCCAGGTGCCGCTCGTCTCGCGCCTGCTGCGGCCGGATCAGAAAGTCGGCGTGCTCACCGAGCGCCCCCACCTGACCGAGCGCCACTTCAAGGGCGTCGGCTGGTCCCCGGAGACCACCCCGGTCGTGGTTGCATCGCTGCCGCCAGACGCCGTCTTCCCGACGGTCTTCATCGACAACGGGCTGGAGTCGGACACGGCCATCCTGGAACGGGAGATGGTCACGCTGGCCGAGCGCGTGGCGCGGGAGCACCCGGAGGTCGGCGCGTTCGTGCTGGAGTGCACGAACTTCGTGCCGTACAGCCAGGCGATGCGCCGCGCGACGGGCCTGCCGGTCTACGACCTGTACACGCTGGTCATGCAGACCTACCTGGCGACGGCCGGCCGGGACTTCTGAGTCGCCTTCGGCGCGGACTTCGGCAGCAACGTCTCCTCACTCTGCCGCGTGCCGCCAGGAGCCGATGTCGGGGCGGGCCAACCCCAGATGGTCGCGCAGGGTGACGCCCGTGTACTCGGTGCGGAACAGACCGCGCCGTTGGAGCTCGGGGATCACCAGGCGAACGAAGTCCTCGAACGTGCCCGGCAGGTGGGTCGGGCCGATCACGAAGCCGTCGCAGGCCCGTCCCTCGAACCACGCCTCCAACTGGTCCGCAAGCTCCCTGGGGCCGCCCACCCAGGGGTGCTCCAGCTTGCCACGGCCCGTCGCCTGCATGAAGTCGCGCGGGGTCGGGTTCGGGTTGCCGGTCACCTGCAAGACGCGGTCGCGCATGCCCTGCATCCCGGCGATGCCCGCGATCTCCTCGTCGGTGAACGGCTCGTCCAGACCTTTCCGGGCGAAGTCGAAGTTGAGCGCCTCGGAGAGCAGGGACAGCGCATCGACGTCGTTCGGCAAGGTGTCGTAGAGCGCCCGCTTGTCCTCGGCCTCTGCGAGGGTCTCGCCGATGATCGGGTAGATCAGGGTCGTGATCTTCATGCTGTCTGGATCGCGGCCGCGTCTGGCAGCAGCGTTCTTGAGGTCCGCGTACGATACCTGCCCTGTTTCCAGGCTCCGATAGCTCACAAAGACCAGCTCCGCCCACTGCGCAGCGAATCGGCTCCCCCGTGCGCTCTGGCCGGCCTGGATGACGACTGGATGGCCCTGTGCCGAGCGCGGCACGGTGAACGGCCCACGTGACTTGAAGTACGGGCCGACATGATCGAGCCGATGCACCTTTGACGGCTCCGCGAACTGGCCTGTGCGCTTGTCTACGACGATGGCGTCGTCTTCCCAGGTGTCCCAATGGCCGTGCACGATCTCCATCAACTCGTCGGCGCGGTCGTAGCGCGTGTCGTGGTCGGTCACCCCGTCAAGCCCCATGTTGCGGGCCTCGTTGTCGTTGACCGAGGTGACGACGTTCCAGGCTGCCCGCCCTTTCGACATCAGATCGAGGGTGGCGAACACGCGAGCAATGTGGAACGGCTGGTAGTAGGTGGTCGAGTAGGTGGCGCCAAGCCCGAGCCGCTCGGTCGCCATGGCCATTGTCATCAACGTGACGACGGGGTCCATTTTGACACAGCGGATGCCGTGGGCCACGGTGTGGGCGTGGTCGCCAAGATAGAGGTCAGGCATCGCCAAACGGTCGTCGAAGAACGCGAGATCGAGCTTGCCCGCCTCCAGGACGCGCGCGATGTGCTGATAGTAGTCCGGGGAGGTGAAGTCCGGGCGCGCCTCCGGATGCCGCCACGCGGCCGGCAGTGTGGTGCAGTTCTGCGCCTGCATGAAGCCCACCAGGGCCATCTGTCTCGTCATTGGTACTCCCCGTCGAGTTCCACGGATGCGCCGAGCGCGCGTTGCGGCTGCGCTTGACACGTGCCGGATGCCGGCCTATACTCCCGAAGGCTGCGGGCATCCGTGCCCTGCGCCCCCCAAAACACCATGCATACAGCGTTTTACTACTTTAGCGGCGGCACGACGGAGCTACTGATCGCTCAGTAGCAGGCTCCGATGCCCCGTCGTGCCGAAAGCAGAGGGACCGCCCTCTGCTTTTTTGTTGTGTCGGACCGGGCTCGCCGGTGCGAGGGTCCGATGTCGAAGCAGGAGCCAGGAACCCCCGGTCGTCAACGCGAGCGTCGTCAATGCGAGCAGCGCCGCCGACGTGAGGCCCAGGCGCCACGAGCAGTGGAGCGAACAGGAACAGCGCCATGAAGACCCGCGATCTTCGCATCGAGAGCATCCGTCCGTTGATCTCGCCCGCCATTTTGCTGGAGGAGCTGCCCCTCACCGAGGCTGAGTCCGTCGTCGTATCCCAGACGCGCGACGAGGTCGTCAGCATCATGGACGGCGAGGATGACCGGCTGCTGGTCGTCGTCGGGCCGTGCTCGATCCACGATCCCGAGGCCGGCATGGACTACGGCCGGCGACTCAAGGCCCTGGCCGACGAGCTGAAAGACGATCTCTGCGTCGTGATGCGGGTCTACTTCGAGAAGCCCCGTACGACGGTCGGCTGGAAGGGCTTCATCAACGACCCGCACCTGGACGGCACCTGCCGCTCGAACGAGGGGCTGCGGCTCGGGCGGAAGCTGCTGCTCGACCTGCTGGAGATCGGGATGCCGGCCGGCTGCGAGTTCCTGGACCCGATCTCGCCGCAGTTCATCTCTGACCTGATGGTCTGGGGCGCGATCGGCGCACGGACCACCGAGAGCCAGGTGCATCGGCAACTGGCCTCGGGCCTGTCGGTGCCGGTCGGCTTCAAGAACGGCACCGACGGCCGGGTGCAGGCGGCCATCGACGCGTTGCGGGCGGCGGCGCACCCGCACAGCTTCCTGGGCGTCACCGAGCAGGGGCTGGCGGCCATCGTCACCACGCGCGGCAACGCGGACACGCACGTTATCCTGCGCGGCGGGGACCGTGGCACCAACTACGACCGGGACAGCGTGCAGGATGCCCTGGCGGCGCTCGAACGCGCCCGTCTGCCACGCCGCATCATGATCGACACCAGCCATGGCAACAGCGGCAAGGATCACGGACGCCAGCCCGTCGTGGCCCGGGACGTGGCCGGCCAGATCGCGGACGGCGAGCGCGGCATCGTCGGCATCCTGCTGGAGAGCTTCATCGTGGACGGCCGGCAGGATCTGGTGGACCGCGAGAGCCTTGTCTACGGCCAGAGCATCACGGACGCGTGCATGGGCTGGGACATGACGGTCCCGGTGATTCGAGAGCTGGCAGCCGCCGTGCGCTCGCGGCGCGAGGCGCGGGTCGCCGTCGCCCGATAGGGTGCAGCGCCCGCCTCCGCCTGTTTCGGATCCGAGACCGCGGGGCGATTGCATGCTGGCTGGTGTTCGCGTAACGCCATGAAACGAGCGGTCGGGGCTTTCAAGCCCCGACGAGGCTACGACAGCTCGCGCTGGCGCTCGGCGGGCTTCGGCGCTGGCGTGAACGAGAGGATCGCCAGTGCGCGGTCCACGACGGCGATGCTCCGCGCCAGCCACGACGGCAGCGGCCGTGGCGCAGGGCGGTCGGCTGGATCCGACGTATCGAGCCAGTCCAGGAACCGGCAGACCGGGATCGCGATCACCAGCGCGACGTACAGCAGGGCGCCGACCATCCCGAGCAACATCGGCAGCGCGTTCAGCGACAGCAAGGCACGACCCCCTGGTGGCGAAATTGTCGGCCAGCGCGTCGTCTGCGTGTGGCTGTGCCGCATGCCTGCTGCACCTGTGCAGCGCTGGCGGTCCGTGTCCAGCACGGGCAACGCGGCAGCCATTGCCGACATGTCGCTCACCATAAGCCGACAGGACGCCCGCCCGGCATCGGTTGAATAACCTATCTGCGCGGGAAACGCCCAGACGCCGCCCGGGCCACGGGATCTCCCGTGGCCTCTGGGTGCAGCTCTGGTGCGGAGCGCGACGGACGCTGCCTACCTGGGGGGCCGCTCCACGATGCCCTGATCGACGGCCCACGCGGCGATCTGCGCCCGCGAGTGCAGCCCGAACTTGCTCCGAATATGCTCGGCGTGCGCGTCGACTGTTCGTAGCGAGATGATGAGCCGCTCGGCGATCTGCCGGCTGGTCATCCCTTCGCCGATGAGCGCGGCGATCTCACGCTCGCGCCGTGTAAGCTGGTTGGGCAGCCGTGCCCGGAGCGCATCCAGCGGATGTGGCCGTTCAGGGGCGTGCGCGACACACGACACCACGCCGTCATCATCGGTCAGCGTGCCGTGCGACGCGGTACCGTTCGTCTGGCTGCCTCGCGGCACGATCAGCCGCGCCCGAGGCGTCTGGCTCGCCGCGCCATTGTGTGGAGAGCTTTGCGTAGCCACTTGCCACGCCGGATCCGAGCGGCTGGCATCCATCTCTGGTCCGACCCCTTCAGGCACATCCATCCGAGTGCTCGCGATACTGGAAGGGTAACGTGAGCCTCTCAGATTGGGGAGGGACAAGCGGCACCAGTCAGCGGGACAGATGTCCTGCATTTCTGGAGATGATGCGGTCCACACAAGTTGCGCGGCCCCAGGATTGCCTCACCCCCAGCCTGCCGCGCGGCGCGACTATCGGCCTCGCCGACATCATCCTCCGGCGCGGAGCGGGGCTGGGGGTGAGATACACCTGGGCGCTGGACGCCCGCGGTTCTCAGGTCGGATGTGGTTCAGACTGTGGCGCGGGTGGGGAAGCCGGCCGCGAGGCAGGCGTCGATGTACCGTTTCGCCTCGTCGGGGTTCATGCGCGGCAGCGGCGCGGTCACCGTCGGCTCGATCAGCCCGAGGTGCGCGGCCAGCAGCTTGGTGCAGTGCAGCGAGGCCCGGCCCCGGATACGGAGGAACGCGTCCACCCTCTTCTGAATGGCGAACGCCTCGGCCGTGTCGCCGCGCTGCGCCGCCGCGTACAGGTCCGAGAGCAGGCGCGGGTGAACGTTGGCAAAGCCCGGCACCAGCCCGTCTGCGCCGAGCACCAGCGAGATGGCGCCCATCTGCTGGTTGCCCTGGAGGATGGTGAAGTCCTCACGCGGGCGCTCGAGGATCATCCGCTGGACTTCCGCCCAGTTGCCGGAGCTGTCCTTGACGCCGGCGATGCGGGGATCCTCGGCGATCTTGAACAGGGCGCCCGCCGAGACCGGAACCTTCGTGTTCTGCGGGATGTTGTAGACCAGGACGGGCAGATCTGTGGCATCGGCCACGCGACGGTAGTGGTTGACCAGCTCGTCGTCGTTGTAGCCGCCGAAGTAGTACGGGGTGGTCACGACCACTGCCGCGATGCCCGTCCTCTCCAGCAGCTTGACGTCGTCGATGATGCGGGCCGTGCTCGGCTGTAGCACCCCTGCGATGACCGGAACGCGCCCGTTGGCGGTCTCCACGGCGACCTCGCAGGCGCCCTGACGGACGGCGTCGCGCAGGCACGGCCCCTCGCCGTTGGTGCCCAGCACGAAGATACCGTTCACCCCGCCGCTGATCTGATACTCGACGAGGCGGGACATCGCCGCACGGTCAAGGTTCTCATCGGTGTCGAGGGCGGTGATCGTCGGCGGCACGACCCCGTGAAAACGTCGCTGCGACATGGTGCGCTCCTCCCAGGTCTCTCGTGGACCGGCAAACAAACGTGGCGTACCCTCATGGTACGCCACGCTGAGCGCGCAAGGTGAGCCGGGGTGCGGCGCCGTTGGGGGCGCCGTGTCAGGGGCGCAGCTCCCAGACCATGTAGAACCCGGTCTGGCTGATGGTCGCAGAGACGAAGTTGCTCGACGGATCGTTGCCGCGTTTTTCGACCGGCGTCCAGACGCCAGACGGCACGTCCAGCCGGCCGATCACAAAGCGGCTCTCGTCCAGGCCCGTGGCCTCAAGGTCGCTGTAGCGGATGCCCAGATTGACCTCGGCCGGCAACTCGGAGAGCGGGTTCGAGTCGCAGTAGCTGGCGCGGATCTCGTAGGCCAGCAGGCCAACAAGGTTCCCCGGCGGCAGCGGCGCGGAGAGGAAGTCGATCACCTGATAGATCTCGATGCGGACCGGGCGCGGCGTCGAGGCGAAGACGCGGACGGTCGCCTTGCCATCACGCGAGGTGAAGGTCGTGTCCTGTCCCGGCTGGGCGCACTCTGGCTCGGGCGGGCGGACCGGGCCGGTCGGGATCGGCGGCAGATCGATGTTGAAGTTGTCGTTGTCGTCATAGCCGTTGTCATTGCCGTTGCTCTCATTGTCATTGTTGTCGCTGTTATTGTCGCCGCCGCCGTCGTTGTCGCTGTTGTCGCTGTTATCGTCGCCGCTGCTATTGTCGCTGTTATCGCTGTTGTCATTGTTGTTCTGCGACAAGACCCCGGCCAGCGCCGTGCTGCTGGCCAGCCACGTTGGAGAGCTGCCGGGCGGCTCGGCGGCCATCCCCAGCACGCGGACGACCCAGGTGCTGCCGAACAGCAGCACGATCACTACGCTGACTTGCAGCAGACGGAAGAGGGTCATCGTCTTTTCAGCCTCCAGTGCTGGCGCAGCTCGGTGCTGCCGAGGGCGGCCAGGATCACGAGTGAGTCAGGGATGCCATCCGACGACGCTGGGCCTTCCGCCAGACACGGCTGCCAGCGTACGCACGGGGATGCCAGCGCAGGCGGTGCGCGGCGTCTCACCGTATAACACGAATGGCGGGCCGGGCCGGTTGCCCGCCCCGCCCTCTCAATCGTGCAACCGTGAGCGGGCGTGCGCATGTTGTCGGCGGGGTGAGCTTTCTACGGCTGCGCGCGGCCAGGTGGAAGATGATCGCAGATCGACGAACGCTGCAGCGCGGGGGCATGTCCCCCGCCCGTTCCTGAGAAGAACGGGCGGGGGACATGCCCCCGCGCTGCATTCAGCCGTTCTCGCGCATGCAGGGTGGGGGACGAGCCCCGCGCGACAGCGTCCGCCAAAATGAGCGAGTCGCTTACCGCTGGTGCAGGACGTAGTAGCCCATCTCGGTGATGGTGGCCGAGGTGAAGTTGCCGGCCGGGTCGGCGGCCTGCTTCGGGGTGGCGCGCCACTGGTTGGCCGAGGTGTCCAGGCGGGAGAGCGTAAAGTTCGACTCGTTCAGGCCAGCGGCGTCCGCATCCGAGTAGCTGACCCCGACGTTGATCTCGGCGGGCAGCGCGGCGATCGGAGCGCCATCACAGGTCTGCGCGACGATCTGGAACAGTTGACCGCCAACCACTGCGCCGGGGGCCGGCGGCACCGAGGCCGGATCGATGGGGCTGGCGATGGTGAGCTTGATCGACTGCGTCATGCTGCTGAAGACGCGGGCCGACACGCGGCCATCTGCCGAGCTGACAGCGGTCTCCTGCCCGGGCGTGGTGCAGGCCGAGGCTGACGGCGCTGCTGGGGCCGCGGTGACCGGCGCCGGCGCGACATCCCCGTCGTCGCCATTGTCGTTGGCGTTGCCGTTCCCGTTGTCATCGCCATCGTCGTTGTCGCTGTCGTCGTTGTCGTCGTCGTCCTGGTTGTCGTCGTCGTCCTGGTTGTCGCCGTCATCATCGTTGTCGGCGTCGTCATTGTCGCTGTCGTCGTTGTCCTCGTCATCATCATCATCGTTGTCTTCATCGTCGTTGTCCTGGCTCACGGGCGCGCCCGCCGTGGCGGCATAGGCCCGGCTGCTGCTGGGGCCGCCAGCGGTCAACGTCGGCACGAGCAACGGCGCCACGGCCATTGCCAGGATCGTGAGGGAGATGAGGAGCGCACGAAGTCTGGACATGTGACGGGATCCTCCTGGAGCTGGAGCCAGCAGGTGGCTCAGGATCGCCCCGACGCAAGAAGCATTCCACGACGGAGACGCCGTACCCACACACGACAGCAAGACGCCGATGCTGGTTTCCCAGCATCGGCGCTTCTGCCCAAACTCTGGAGCGTCGCCCCTGCCGAGGCAGGGACGACGTGCCGTGCGGAACGCTTACGGCTTCTGGATCAGCGCGTAGGTGCCAGCGCTCGAGATCGTCGCCGAGACGTACGGGTTGCCCGCGGTTGGGTCCGGAACCGTCGCGACGTTGGTCCAGGAGCTGCCGTCGAGCTTGACGATCTGCAGCTTGGCCTTGTCGACCGAGCTGGTCACGTTGTAGACAATCCCGAGGTTGACGGCGTTCGGCAGGGTGCCGATGGCAGCGCCGTCGCAGCCAGCCTGCGCGTCGAGCTGGAAGACCACGCTGTCCACGAGCGTGCCTGCCGAGCCCGGGCCAGGCACCGACGACGGATCGAGCGCACGGAGCGTCATCCGGGTCGTCTGGCCGAAGCTGGAGTGCGGCATGACCTGGACGGTCACATCGTAGCTGCCAGTGCCGAGCTGGATCGTGCTGACCTCGCGCGTGTCGAAGCACTTGGTCGGCCGATTGACGCTGTCACGCGGTGACTGCACAACGATTCGGACGTTGTCATTGCCGTCGCTGTCGTTGTCGTTGTCATCGCCGTCGTCGCCGTTGTCGTTATCGTCGCTGTCGTTGTCGTTATTGTCGTCGTCGTCGTTATCGCCGTCGTCGTTATCGTCGTCGTCGTTATCGCCGTCGTCGTTGTCGTCGTCGTCGTCGTCGTTGTCGTTATTGTTCCCGTTCTGCTGCGGAGCAACAGACCGGTCACCTGTGCGTGTGCCACCAGCGAACGAAGCGTACGCGGTGGAACTGTCCGAGCCGCCGCCAAACGACGGAACGAGCAACGGCGTTACCGCCATCGCCAGGATCATGATGGCGATCAAGACCGCGCGAACCGCAGCCATACGCCGCACCTCCGATGCGGACCCAGCTACCCCCGGAAAGGGGACATTGGGCAGATTCGGGCTAACAATAGCAGGATTTTGTTCATTCGCCAACAGGTTGGTCTGTCGTCGTCATCATGAACAATCGTTCTGTCACGTTTTTGGTGACGCGCTGCGCCTGAAACGTCACCGTGCTGACCTGTAGCCGCCGGACTCCCGGTGGTTTCTCCGCTGGTGTGACCCTGGCCGCGCATTGCAGAAAGATGAAGGAGGGCTGGCCGCGCGGTGGCGCGGCCAGCCCTCCTCAGTCCTTCTCCCCCGCCCCGCGCGTGTTGCGGCCGGGCTACACACTGGACACAAACCGGTGGAAGCGCTTCTTCCCGGCCCGCAGCAGGATGCCCTGCTCGCCGATCTGCTCGCGCGTGATGCGAACGTCCGGCGTCTCAACGCGGCGATCGCCCAACGAGACGCCGCCCTGCTTGATGAGCTGTCGTGCGCTGCTCTTGGAGCTTGCCAGCGCGCCGAGCACCAGCAGCTCGACCACCTCGATGCCCTCGGCCAGGCGGTCCGAGGGGAGCGCCGTGGTGGGGACATGCTCCAGCGAGCCGCCCTCGCCGCCGAAGAGGGCGCGCGCGGCCTGCTGCGCCTCGGTGGCCGCCGCCTCGCCGTGCACGATGCGGGTGACCTCGAACGCCAGGATCTCCTTGGCCGTGCGCAGCTCGGCCCCGCCGAGGTCGGCCAGCCGCGCGATCTCGTCCGCTGCGAAGAACGTGAACAGGCGGAGGAACCGCCCGACGTCGGCGTCCTCGGTGTTGACCCAGAACTGGTAGAAGGCGTACGGCGTGGTCCGCTCCGGCGAGAGCCAGACCGCCCCGGCCTCCGTCTTCCCCATCTTGGCCCCAGACGCGGTGGTGATCAGCGGGGCCACCAGCGCGAACGCCTCGCCGCCGTCAGCCCGGCGGATCAGCTCGGCGCCGGCCAGGATGTTGAACCACTGGTCGGTGCCGCCGACCTGAAGCGTGCAGCCGTACTCGCGGTACAGGTGCAGGAAGTCGTACGCCTGGAGCAGCACGTAGTTCATCTCGATAAAGCTCAGGCCGGAGCCCTGGAGCCGGTCGCGATAGGTCTCGTGCTGGAGCATCTGGTTGACGCTGAAGTGCCGGCCGATCTCCCGCAGGAAGTCGATGTAGCCGAGCTTCATGAGCCAGTCGGCGTTGTTGACCATCCTGGCCTGCACGGGTGATGCGGGGGAGAAGTCGAGGTAGTGTGCCAACTGCCCCTTGATCGCTTCCTGGTTGGTGGCGATCTGCTCTTTGGTCATCATGACCCGTGCCTCGGCCTTGCCGGTCGGGTCGCCGACCATGGTGGTGCCGCCGCCGACGAGCGCGATGGGGTGGTGGCCGGCCCGCTGAAGGTGGGCCAGCATCATGATCGGGACGAGGTGGCCGACGGTCAGGCTGTTGGCGGTCGGATCGTAGCCACAATAGAGCGTGAGGGGACGCGCGAGCGCCGCGCGCAACGCCTGGTCGTTCGACGACTGATAGACGAAGCCCCGCTCCACGAGCAGGTCAAATCCGCTCTCCATGGCCTGATGATCCTCCTGGAGAGTGATGGTACCGGTTTCGTCGCTGGCCCGGAGAGGGGTGGGCAGGTGACCACCGCCAAAGACCCGCCTTCATGAGTGGCGAACCGCTCCTGTCGTCGACGAAGCGCCAGATCCGCCGAGCATCGCCATCGCATCCGGTCGCAGTCCAGAGTGGATACTCATCGCCGCGTTGCCTAAGATACAGAACTGGACGCATCCAGACGCTTCAGGGGTCTCAGTATCGCGAATCCCGAGCGCTGCCGGGGTGGCGGGCGGAAGAGGCGTGCGCTGAGCCACTCGCGGCATAGCTCATGCTCGACCTTGATGAAGGTGATGGGCCTGTCCGTCATCCCCTCACGTCCAGCGCGGCGCAGTCCTGGGGGAGCATCAGGGGACAGACGTGGTGACCAGATCGGAGACCAGGGCGACAGGGACGACGCCCGCTCAGGCGCCTCGTCCTCGGGATACGGTGTTGCACGGTCTGGGACGCGTGTTCTGGCGCGATCTCGTCGCGTTAGGCGCGCTCGCCCTCGTGGTTGTCTTCGTGTTTCGCCGCGGGCTGACGGGCAGCGCCACCTTCATCGGCGACTTCGACCGACTCAGCAGCTTCTTGAACATCGTGAGGCATCACGTTGATGGTTTGCAGCGTGCGCATCTGTTGGCCTGGAGCGATGCCAGCCTTGTAGGCCTGAACACGCTCGCTCTGCCCTACACCTTTCCGAACCCTCTGACCGTGTTGGCGGCGCTCTTTCCTGTGGAGAGCTTGTTTCAGGTATCTGCCTACATCTCCACGGCGTTGGCGGTTATCGCCGGATGGTCAGCCTATGTATTTCTCCGAGAGCTATCGACATCTCGCCTCGTGGCATGTGTTGGCGCAGCCCTCTATCAACTCTCTGCATTTTCCGTTCTGAAGGTCAGTCAAAATGATATGAGCTTTGCCGTGGCTATCCATATACCATTGATGCTCCTGGTCATTCGAAGGATAGGACGTCATAAACTCTGGATATCACTGATTGCTCTGAGTGTGATCCTGGCGTCCTTACTCCTCTTCACCTTCCTTCAGAAGGCTGCCTATGCCTGCATGATTCTGGGGCTCTACGCAGCATACCGCTCGGCGCTCCGCCGTTCCTTCAGGCCGATGGTTGTCACGGCCGCTTCGCTGGGCATCGCGCTGGTCGGAGCGTTGCCTCGGATTGTTTCTATCGCTGATGAGCTCCGGCTCCTTGACCGACAGCGCGACAGTCTGCAGCCGAGAACATTTGATGAGGTCTACACGTTTCAGAACGTTCTGCCAAGGGAGATGCTTCGCTGGTTTGATGCAGAGATATTCGGTCGGAGCATGAGTGAGGTAGTGGCATTCGGAAACAATGTCAATGTACACGAAGGCATGCTGCTTGGGAGTTCATCGCTGGCGGCACTATTCGTAACGGTATATATGGTGTACGCCATAGTATATCTTCGAAACATACGTCCTGGAAAGATATTCTGGCCGCCTGGACTTGATGAGGATGTCCCCTTCTTTGTCGCGTTTATGTTGCTCATATGCTGCCTCTTTGTATCGAAGGACGCTCTCTGGGTGCTCTACGTGATGTTTGGGAGCATGGATTTTACGCATGCGAGGATTGTCGTTGCTGGCCTCATCGTGCAAGTGGCCCTCACGACGGTCGCCCTGGATGCGTTGGCGCGTTCCTCTTCTGTGGGCAGGCTGACGTTCAAGCCCCTCCACATCGTCGCCGGCCTCGGTCTCGGGGCGGTTCTGTACGGCGCCATGTCCCTGGCGACGAATCTTGGTCAAGATGCAACGGTACCGAGCACCACCTCGCTTCAGCGCCTTGGTCGAATGAACGCGCAGCTCCTCACGGCTGGCGTTGTATCTTCTGAGGTACAGGCGCCCGCGACGGTGCGTGCTGTCCCTGCCAGTCGTACCCAGATCGATGTGAGCTGGGCGGCCGTAGATGGCGCCGTGAGCTATCGCATTGAAATCTTCGGCCAGATGTTTCAACACCTCACGGAGGTCGGCCGCGTTCAGGGCAATCAACTCGCCTATCGCCTGGGTGACCTCGCGGTGGGGGAGACGTACCAGGTCCGCGTGAAGTCGTGTGGCTCGGCGTCGGCTGATGTGACCTGTTCTGAGCCTTCGCCGCCGGTTGACGTCCGGATGCCCCCTCGGCTCGCGCTTCCGGTTACGCCGCCGTCGCCCCCTCCCAGGCCGCTGGTGGAGCTTACGGGATCGCGGAAACTCCGTATCCAGTGGCAGGAGCATGTGGGTCAGGCAACGTACCATGTCGAGGCTCGGCCACGTGGGAGCGATCGATTTCGTGAGGTGGCAACGCTTAGGCCTGGCGAGACCGCTCGTGAAATCGACGGCCCTCGGTCGGCCTCGCGGTACACGGTGCGTGTGCGCGCCTGTGTCGGTGGCCTGTGCTCGCCGTTCGGCGACGAAGTCACGGTCGAGGATGGCGGCTCGACCGGCTCCCTCCCAGGCGTGTCCCCAACGCGGCGGTTGTCGCCACCGCCTGTTGCCCCCCGGCGGATCGCGCTGTCACCAACGGAACTGACGATCGACTGGCAGCCGGTGGCGGGCGCTGACCTCTATGCGCTTGAAGTGAATGATGAGATGTCACCGGAGTTCGTCGAGGTGAGCCGCGCACACGGTCAAACGACGGCGGTGTTGCCGGTGAGTCCTGACACCGTGATGCTCGTTCGCTACCGTGCGTGCGTCTCAGACGAGTGCTCGCCAGCGTCTCCGCCTACAGAGATCGTGGCGCCTGCCGCGCTGCCGCCACTGCCTGAATCTCCCGCTGGTGAGCTGTGGTTCGTGGCCGTGCGCAGCGTCCTGAGGATTGAAGCCGCACTGGTCATTCTGGGGCTCGTCCTGGTTGTGGCGGCGCTGACGCGGGGTTCCCCGAACGTTCGCATGGTGCTGGTGGTCGCCCTTGGCGCGGCGATGGTCGCCGAATCGCTGACGTATGCCGATGCGCAGGTGAACGGGCCGCAGAACCACTCACCAGTGCCGTTCGCGCAGGGCGATTTCGTTCAGGCTGACCCCTGGGCCTTCAGGATGCCGGGACGTGAAGCGCGACAGGCGTTTCACGACGTCTTGGAGGTCGACCGGTATCGTACGGTCAGTGTGTGTCCGCCGAAGGAAGTAACACCGCTCTGCGCAGCGCATGTGTCCGCGTTCTGGCACTGGCGACAGGTCGATGGCTACAGCAGCCTGATTCCGCGCCGTGTCACCCGGCTCCCCTGGCCGGACGATGCGCTCGGGCTGCGCACGATCTCCTTCACGTCATTTGATGCGCTGCCCTGGCCACTGCTCGCATTCCTGGGCGTCAAACATGCCGTTCACGTGACACCTGACCTGTATACAAACGTGCCTCCGGACCGGACTGCCCGAGATGTTCGTCCGAGTGACGTGCAGATCGTTGAGAACCCGACCGTTCCGGTCCCACGGGAGTTCTTTGCGGCGTCGATACAACCAGTGCTCGACATCAACGCCGCAGGCGCCGTGTTGTTTCCCAGTGGCGCTACGCCGGTCCTAGATGTCGCTCGACGGAGCGTGGTCGAGCAGTACGACGGACCGCTTGATCTGGCAGCTGAGGGCGCGATCTCAGCCCGCTACGGCGATGACACGGTCCAGATCGAGTTGTCACCTTCGAACAGGCCGCGCTTCCTTGTGCTGAATGAGCTGTTTCATCCGCTCTGGCGAGCCGAAGTTCAGGGAGAACCGACGAAGCTCTACCCCACCAATCTGGTGATGCGTGGCCTCCTGATCCCGCCGGGGGCGACGCACGCCACGCTTCGTTTCGAGCCCGTTGCGCGCCCCTCGATGATCGCGCTTTTTCTGACGGCTGGTGCTGTGCTGATGCTCGGCGGCGTGTGGGGGCTGAGACGGTACGAATCGGGCCTGCTACAGGCGCCAGCCTGGACGAGCCGGCTCAGGCTGCCCGACAGTCGGACCAGTGTCTGATGCCAGTCTCTGAGGGATGACGCATCGCGCCGTGAACATGCGCACTCGGGCACTGGTCTGGGGGCGTGACCGCCTGTTCCTGTCCGTGGCAGTGCTCACTGCCGCGTGGCTCAGCTTCGAGTATCTCCTGCTCGGGCCATACTCCTGGATGTACGGCTACGGCGCGAGCCTGGAGACGATTCCGGTTCACCTGGGACTCGCTCGGTCAGGCAGTACATGGTCGCTCTGGGCCCCGTTCGTCGCGGGTGGGCTCGATCGTCTCTCGTTCTGGGGCAACGCCGATCCGTTCAACGTTGAGCCGCTGCTCTTTACGTTCCTGCCAACCTGGCTGGCGAACGGTCTGCATGTCTTCGCCCAGCGCGTTGTGGCCGTGTACTTCACCGCCCGCGTCTGTGCCGATCAACTGCGGTTGTCGAAGCGATGGTGTGTGCTGGCAGCGCTTGTGCATGCTGGCCTCGGCTATTTCACCGTGGGGGAGATGTTCGCCTTCGCCAGTGTGCCGCTGTTGATCTGGCTGCTCTCGTGGATCGACGCACGGCGGCGCTGGTGGCTTCTGGCGCCCGCCGCGGGAGCGCTCTTCTCGACGCTTGTGACTTTTAGCCAGAGCGCCCCCTACTTGTTTGTGTTTGCCGTCGGCTGGTCCGCACTGGTGCTCGCTCGACGCCACGGACGTCCCTACCTCGTGATCGGGCTGTTCTTTGTTGGCCTGACCGTCGTCGAGCTGCCCCAAACCCTCGCCGCCCTGGCAAATGCACCGTTCTCACACCGTGCTGCATTCGCGCTGGAGCCGGTGTCAGTGTCGATCCCCGGACTGTTCTACTACCAGCTACAGTTTGACTTTCTCGATCAGGACAAACTGCTGCGCGGCATCGCCATCGCCCTGGCGCCAGCCGCACTGGTCGGTGGCGTTGGCATCGTGCTGCTTCGACGATCGTCGAAGCGCGAAGCCACGCTCCTGCTGCGGATCGCTTTGCTCTACCTGTTGCTGTCGCTCAAGGTGGCGTGGATCGCGGCGCAGGCGCTGACGATGATGGCGCTGCCCTGGGTTGCTGGCCTCTACATGGGGCGGTTCTACACGCTGCCGGCTGCGTTCATGATCTCGGTGCTGACGGCGCTCGCGGCGAACGTGCTCGTCCACGAAATGCGTCCAGCGCTGCTCCGTCGCGCGCCACTCGTGGCCCTCGTGGGTGCCGTTGCCGTGCTGCTCATCTGGCCGAAGGCGAGTCTCTACTACCCATTGATGGTGGATGGCTGGGGCGAGAAGCACTATCAGGCGCCTGCTCTTGAGGAGCTGCGACGCTCTGACACCTCGATCTACCGCGTCGCGAGCGTCCTCGATCTTCAGCCCGCCTATGCGTATGGTCAGGGCTTCGAAACTGCCGATGGCTGGTCGAACCTCTATCCATCGGTGTACCGAGACGTGTGGCTGCGGATCATTGCGCCGCTCATGGAGAAGGTGCCTGCCACACGGGCCGTCTTCGATCCGCCGGACGGACGTCCTCAGGACCACTATATCTTCCTGGGTCTCAGCCTCGGCCTCGCCCCGATCGGCCTGTTGCCCGGTGAGGATCCGATAGCGGCGCTCCAAGCAGGCTTCGACTTCGATGCTCGATTCAACGTGCGGCTCCTCTCGATGCTCAATGTGAAATACGTGTTCTCTCGCTTTCCGCTCCAGGGTGAAGGGCTGCAACTCGTGCATGCACCGGCGCGGCCACCGAGGCTGATTGACAATCATGACTATGCGACGGGATTGGTCAATGCTCCGACGACACGCTTCGAGCGTGTGGTGTTGACAGAGATACCGGGGCGGGTCGTTGCAGACGGCCTCCAGGCGATCGAGCGCAAGCGTGAAGGCAAGGATCTCTACATCTATGAGAACAGGAATGTCCTCCCACGTTTTCGTGCTGTATCCCGCATAGAAGTGTTGCCCTCTGGAAAAGGCGTGCTCGACCGCCTTGAGGCCATGACGCTTGAGGAGTTGCGCAGTAGTGCGATCGTAGAACGCGCATCCGACACGGCGAATGCTCTTGCGAATGCGGCTGGTGCGCTGACGGTCGGAAACATGAGGGTGACGTGCTACGCGCCGGATGGTATTGCGCTCTCCTCTTCAGCCGATGGCGCTACCTTTCTTGTGGTCGGAAATACGTGGAACCCCGCGTGGGTGGCGACCATTGATGGTGTGCCAGCGGCGCTCGTGCGAGCGAATCATGCGCAGATGGGCTTGCTCGTGCCTCCCGGGGATCATGCCATCCGGCTGCGATACGCGCCCTGGTATGGGGCGCATCTGACATTCCTGTCAGGATTCCTGGCTGAGCGGTGTGACTGACTTCATGCAGGGGAAACCAGCGGGCGCGGCCCCGGCTCGCCTGATGCTCCGGACCCGGCCTACTCCATGCCACCGCTCACCGATCTGTCAAGGGCGGCCGGCACGATCTCGCCGGCCGCCGGCGCGGGCAGCTTGTCCTCCCGCGCGAAGACCAGCACCATCGCGACGGTGGCGGCGGCGCACAGGAACGTGAGCCAGAAGACGGGCTGCAAGGCTGCGCCGAGGGCGGCGCGCAGGCTGGCCTCGACGGCCCCGCCGCCGGCCGGGTCGAGCAGGCCGCTGATGGCCGAGGCATCGTAGCCGGCCGCCGCGACCTGCGCCATCAGGTTGACGTGGAGGATCGAGCCGAGCAGGGCCACGCCGATGGTGCCGCCCAGGCTCCGGAACAGCTGGGTGGAGGAGGTCGCGACGCCGCGCTGACGCCAGGGCACGGCCTCTTGCAGCGTCATCAGGAAGGCGGCCATGCTCGGGCCGAACCCGAGGCCGAGCAGCGCCATCGAGATCCAGAGCCAGAGCGACGGCGTGTCCAGCCGCACCAGCAGCAGCCCGGCCATCCCCAGGGCGATCATCGTCGTCGCGCCGATGGCCAGCGGTCGGAACCCGAACCGGAGCAGCAGGCGCGGCCCCATGAAGCCGCTCATCGACCACGCGACCAGCATCGGGGTGAGCGCCACGCCCGCGCCGGCTGCCCCCTCGCCGCGCGCGCCCTGCACGAACAGCGGCACATACGAGGTCACGCCGAAGAGCACCGCGCCAGACAGGAAGTTGGCGGCCGACGACACGGACATCACCCGCAGCTTGAACATCGCCAGCGGCACGACGGGATCCGGCGCGCGCCGCTCCACCACGATCAGGCCGACCGTCATCACGACGCAGGCGACCAGCAGCCCGATGACCCAGGGGGAGGCCCACCCGACACCCTCCGCGCCCTGGGTGAGCGCCAGCAGGAGCGTGGTCAGGCTGCCCATCAGCAGGACCGAGCCGGCCACGTCGAGGGAGACCTGCCGCGCCTGCACCTTCTCCTTGAAGAAGCAGATAAAGAAGATGGCCGCCGCCAGCCCGAACGGCACGCCGATGAAGAAGACCGACCGCCACGACCAGTGAACCGTCAGGTACGCGCCCAGCCCCGGGCCAACCAGAGAGGTCACGCCCCAGAGCGTGCTGAACGCGCCCTGGACCTTTGCGCGCTCTTGCAGGCGGTAGAGGTCCGCCACGACGGTGAAGATCGAGGGCATCAGCGCGCCGGCGCCCAGGCCCTGCAACGCCCGGAAGACGATCAGCTGCGTCATGCCGCTGGCCAGGCCGCACAGCACCGAGCCGATCAGGAACAGCACGATCCCGAACAGGAAGACGCTCCGGCGGCCGTAGACATCCGCCAGCTTGCCGTAGAGCGGCACCGTGACCGTCGAGGTCAGCAGGTACGCCGTGAAGACCCAGGGGTAGAGGTCGAGCCGGTCCAGCTCGCCGGCGATGGTCGGCAGGGCCGTGACGACCACCGTGGTTTCGAGCGCCACCACGGCCATCGCCAGCACCAGGCCGGCCGTGATGATCTGCCGGGCGCGGCCGGGCGGGAACGCCCGCTCGTCTGCCGCCGGCGCGGCTCCCCCCGCGTGCGGTGCTCCCTGCTGGGGGCGCGCTGCTGCCGCCGTCTGTTGTGCCAACCCCATCCCCTTCACGGTCGCCGGCCAGGCGTTGGCCGTCGTGCAAACCCGGCCAGCGTCAGCGAACGGCCCCGGCGGGCATCGTCATCGCCCGGCCAGCTTACGATGATGCCACGCCGGTGAAAATCGCGATTGAAATGCAGGGCAGGACGCAGGGTACTTGCAGGTTGGGCGCGTCGTGCGTCGTCGTCGGGGCTTTAGCCCCGACTGCGCGTCTTACCACGTACTGGGTACACCAACGAACATGCGATCCCCGTGGGGCGGGAAGGAGCGGTGCTCCCAGGGGCAGGACCCATCCGTGCCGCGCGCGTGGCGGCGGTACAATGTGACAGGGACGCCGCGGATGCTGGCAGGCGTCCTGAGGAGGCCGACGCTGGCTACCACCACGCCTGACAGCCACACGCCCGAACCGGCTGGCTCCCGGCAGGGCGGTGAGCTGCCAGCCGCCGCTGCCGCTGACGCTACGCCCGCCGAGGCCGTTTCCGCCGACCCCCTGTCGCCCGAGCCAGGCGGCTGGGCTGTGCGCGGTCGCCAGTTGTTCTCGACCGTCGCCGCCCTCCCGATCTTCACCAAGGTGATGGTCGGCAACGCCGGCGTGGTGATCTTCGGGGCAGTCGTCGGCACCTACGTCACCACCCACACCGTCAGGAGCGAGTCGGCGGGGACGCCGCTGGAGCTGGCGTTCGTCTTCGCGGCGATTGGCGCCCTGCTGAGCGTGATGGTGAACTGGATCGTGCTGAAGCTGGCGCTCCGCCCGCTCGACGGCATCACCCGGACCGTCGAGAAGGTCCGTAAGGGGAACCTCCGCGCGCGCGTCGAGCGCGATCCGTTCAGCGATCCGCAGATCGAGACGCTCCGCGAGACGATGAATGCGATGCTCGACCGGCTGGACGAGCACGGGGCGCGGCTGCGGGCGCTCTCCTCGCAGATCATCAACGCGCAGGAGGAGGAGCGTCTCCGCATCTCCCGCGAGCTGCACGACGAGACGGCCCAGGCCCTGGCCTCGTTGCTGGTGCGCCAGCGGGTGGCCGAGCGCTCGCCGGACCCCGAGTCCCTGCAGCGGACGATGGCCGACCTGCGCGTGCTGACCTCCGAAGCGCTCGAAGGGGTCCGCCGCATGGCCCTCGAACTCCGCCCGACGATGCTCGACGACCTCGGGCTGGTGGCGGCCGTCGAGGCGTTCGCCCGGCAGTTCTCTCACCGCACGGGCATCCCCGTCGATGTGCGGATGACCCGCCGTCCGGAGCGGTTGCCACCGGACGTCGAGCTGGTGGCGTTCCGGGTGATTCAGGAAGCGCTCTCAAACGTGGCCCGCCACAGCGGGGCCAGCCGCGCCGAGATCCGGCTGGGGGCCGGCCCGTCAATCCTGACGATCAGCATCGCCGACGACGGCCGAGGCTTCCAGTTGGAGACGGCGCTCGACAGTCGGCAGCGAAGCCTGGGGCTGTTCGGGATGCACGAGCGGGCCGGGCTGGTGGGCGGCCGGCTGATCCTGGACTCGGCGCCCGGACGCGGGACGCGGGTGCGGCTGGAGCTGCCGACGGGCGAGTAGGCGGCAGCTATTCCATGATGTACGTGACGGTGACCTGGGTCCGAATCTCCTGCGTGCCCGGCTCGATCGGTGGCGGGGCAGCAACCGCCCCCTCGGCGCGGGCGGCCGCGGGCTGCGCGTACTGGACCGGCGAGGACGACGCGTCGGACTCCTGGATCGCCTTGATGCCGGTAATCCGCATGCCGGCCAGGGCGGCTAGCTGATCGGCCTTGACGCGCGCGTTCTGCATGGCCTGGGCGCGGGCCTGGTTCTTCGGCTCCTCGATCTTCTCAACGGAGAACGCCAGCCCCTCAACGCGGTTCGCGCCAGCCGCCGTGATCGCGTCCACGATCTGGCCGACGCGGTCAAGCTCGCGCAGCTTCACCTGGACGGAGTTGCTCGCCCGGTAGCCGCGAATCTGGGTGTTGTCCCGCTGGTCGTAGACGGGGCTGGCCGAGATGCGGCTGGTCTTGATGTCCTCGCGGGGCATGCCCAGCCCCACCAGCCCGTCGATGACGGCCTGCATGCGGGTGGAGGCGTCCGCCTGGACGGCGGCCAGCGTCTGGCCGGTCGCCTCGACGCCGAACGTCACCGTCGCGAGATCCGGCTGGACGGTGACGCGGCCGTCGCCGACGACGGCGACGGTGGAGCGGAGATCGTCGGCGGCCGTGGGGGCAGCAGAGACCGCTGCTGGCCGGGTGACGGTGACGAGGCTGCCGGCTGCCAGCGCGGCAGCGGCGGCCAGTGCAAGGAACGTGCGGTGACGCATAGCGGAAGCGCCTCCTGGTGACAGGATGATCGTGTACACGGGTAGATCATGGAGACGCCTACGGGGGCGTTTGGGTTCCCGAAGTCGGCTTCGGGTGCCGACTGTTCGTCGGGCTGCCGGAGGCCCGACGACGCCCTGTATGCGCCTCAGGCTCGCCCAGTATGGGGCGTCTCGCGGGCGTGCTGGCGGCGGGCCGTCCCCTGTGCCGGAAGTGTGCCCGTTCTATCTGGTCGAAGGGCTCCCGGGGGCAGGCAAAAACATGCCCATATCGGGTATACTTGTGCAGGTTACAGCAGAGAGTTACCTGCCCGTTGGAGGGTCGAACCGGGCAATCGCCAGACGAGCCGCCGCGACAGCGCAGCGGTTTCGGGAGGCACCGTGAATCAACTTGCATTGCTCCCGTTGGAGAACATCGACACCAAGCCGCCGACGCAGAACGGTCGGCTGATCCCGATGCGCGGGCGGAAGCTGGCCGCCACGCGCACGGCTGTCGGCGCGCCGGGCTTCCTGTCCGTGCAGGCCGCCGCCGAGCGGCTCGGGTTGCAGCCGCGCAGTGTCCGCTACCTGATCGAAGAGGGGCGGCTGCAGTCGCAGCGGCTCGGGCGGATCCACTTCCTGCCGGTCGCGCAGGTCGAGGCGTACCGTCGCAAGCGGCGGTCACGCACGCGCCAGCAGCAGCCTTCGCTCGGCTAGCGTGTCGCCTACGGAGGGCCGGCTCGCTCAGCCGGTCTGGATCACCGCGCCGGTCTGGGCATCGATCAGCAGCCGCACAGACGAGCGCGCGCCGTCCGTGGCCGAGCGGTACTGCACGCTCCACACCAGCTGCTGGCGGTCATCGTCGTCGTAGAGCACCTGCAGCCGGACGGCCGTTGGCGTGGTCAGATCCCACCGCTGGTCTCGCGTCTGGAGCCAGCCGCGCGCCACGTCCACCGCGCGCGCCTGCTCGACGGCCGGCAGGGTGTCGATCTGGATCGGGTCGCGCTGGCTCAGGTACCAGAAGACCTCGCCGCTGCGGCCGGCCACGGCCAGCGAGACCGACGTTGGCAGCTCTGCCCGCGACTGCGGCGCGAGGGCTGTCCATTTGAAGCTGTAGACGGTGCCGTCCGGGCTGGTGCGGACCGAGCGGTCCACCAGGGTCAGCCCGTCGAAGCCCCAGAAGTGGGTGCGGGCAAACCGCTCGGCGCGGGCCTGGGCCGCTGGCTGACTGAGGTTGGCCGTCTGCTCGCCGGGGGCAACCCGCGAGCGGATCGTGGCTTCCACGACCTCGCCCGTCCGAGCGTCCACTTTGAAGAAGTCCTCGCCGCGCGTCGGGGAGACGCCTTCCAGGTAGAAGAGGTCGCCTCGGCGGCCGGCTTCGGCGTCGGCCTGCATGCCGCCTTCGAGCACGAGCGTCGGCTGGCCGACAAAGCGGCGGACGCTGTCGATGGCTTCCTGCAAGCTGACGCGGCCGTCACTCGGGGCCGCGAGCGGCTGCGGCGTGACGGTCAGGCCGCCTGAGGCGGCGGTGAGGCTGAGCCAGAGCAGGCCGCCGAAGAACCCGAGCAGTGCGTAGGCCAGCCCGCCATGCGACACGAGCTGACGGAGCAGCCTTTTCGTGTGCATTGCGCCCTCCTGGCCACCGTCCAGCGTGACCGCGCAAGGCTGCCGGTCAGGGAGCAGGCGGGCGCGCGGACGGACAGCACACGCCCGCCGCTGTCTTCCGTAGAGTCAGTATAGCAACGAGATGGAGTGCGCGAATAGCGTTCTGACGAGCAGAGGAGCCGTCATGTTCCGGACAGAACAGATGGGCGGCCGGGCAGAGCTCGCGGCATGTCACGCCAGACGCGGGTTTTCGCGCCAGGCACGGGTACGGCGTACAGCTCTCAGCGGGGCGGCGGCCCGGGCCAGGCCGCGGGCTGCTGTTGCGTGGGCCAGGGACCGGCAGCAGCGCCGCTGCCCGGGTCGCTCGGACGGAGGGTCACCCGCATGCCGCCGCCGATCTTCCCGATGATGTTGTAGACCAGCGCCATCAGCATGCCGAACAGCGAGCCGGCCACGATCCACAGCACCCACGGGAGCAGCCAGAGCAGCCCGAACGCCAGCCAGAGATGCCCATCCCAGTAGACCAGCATGTCATACACCGCGTGCAGGCGCAGCAGGTCGATGAAGTTCATGTTCAGGTTGACGCTCACGACGGGAACGGGCACCTGCACGGTGGCCGAGCGCCAGGAGTCGAGCAGCTCGCGCGACCAGTGGATCAGCCAGACGCCGCCGAACGCGAACAGCACACACGGCAGCAGCATAAACGAGGCCCCGACGGCCGCCCCGATCCTGGCCGGCCCGCCGAACCCGATCGACGGGATGGTGTACTCGACCGGGACGTTCGCTGCGGGGACGCCGCCGCCATACGGCGCCGCCGGGGCCGGCCCGGGCCGTTGCATCGGCGGGTAGGCCGCGCCGGCAGCCCCCGGCTGTGGGGGATACTGTGCCGGCGGGGGAAACGGCGCTGGCGCTGCCGACGGGCCGTGGCCGCCAACGCGGCCGGCGACGGGCGCAGCGGTCGTCCCGAGCGCGCCGCCGCAGACGCCGCAGAAGCGCGCCCAGGGATCGGCCTCAAGCTGGCCGCAGGCAGCGCAACGCTGGCCCTGCTGCGGGCGGGCTGAGCCGTCTGCGGCGTGCGGATCCTGATACACCGGTGCGCCTCGCTCTCGCCGGCAGGATACGCCGCCCAATGGTGGCCGTCAAGCAATCCCGGTCAGGAACCAGGGCGATTGCATGTTGGGTGTGTCGTGCCGCCGCGTCGGGGCTTGAAAGCCCCGCCTACGATCCTGCAGTCGCTGCGCGACGCTCCAGGCTCGCCAGCCCCAGCCGTTCCCGGCGACCGTCGCGCAGCGACGGTGTGACTGTAGGCGGGGACTTCAGTCCCCGACCGCCCGTTCCATGATGCTTCGGGGACACCAATGAACATGCAGTCGTCCTGAGTCACGAACCGGAGCGATTGCCCGTTGGGCGCGTCGCTCCGGGGGTGCGGGCTTTCTCCGCCTCCGGCTGGCCCGCTATCAGCGCGGCACGATGGCCCCGCGCGTGATGTGGCCGTCCTCCTGCTGCTTGAAGGCCTCGTTGATCTGCTCCAGCGGGAACTTGTGGGACAGGATCTTGTGGTACGGGTACTTGGACTTCGTTCGCACCATCAGGTCGAGCGCGCCCTTCAGGTGCTCGGCCTCGTAGTGGGCGACGCCCTGGATGCGGCGGTTCCCGAAGATGATCCACGACGGATCGAAGGTCGCTTCCCAGCCGACGTTGATGTTGCCGATCTCGACGTAGGTGCCCTCCGGAGCCGTCATCTTGAGGCCCTCGCTGACGACGCCCGGGTGCCCGACCAGCTCCATGACGATCTCGCCGCCCCAGCCGTCGGTCAGGGCCTTGACGCGCTCGACGCGGGCATCCGGTGTCGGGTACTGGCGCAGATCGACGAACTCATCCGCGCCGAACTCGCTGGCAAGCTCCAGCCGCTCGTCCACGCCGTCGATGACGATGATCTTGCCGGCCCCCATCTCGCGGGCCACCGCGCAGGCGTAGACGCCGAGGCCGCCCGCGCCCTGGATCACCACGTTGTCGCCGGCCTTCAACTCGCCGATGGCCAGCCCGGCGTAGACCTGGGTGAAGGCGCAGTTGATGCCGGCCGCCATCTCGTCGGAGATCTCGTCTGGCAGCTTGAAGATGGCGTGGTTCGGGCGCAGGTAGAAGTACTCGCCGTAGCCGCCCTGGAAGTGCGGCCAGGCCTCGCAGGAGACCAGGAAGTTCGCCTGCCGGGTGGGGCACGACATAAAGTTGCGCTTCAGGCACATCTTGCAGTGCCCGCACGGGTTGAAGTACCGGTAGATGACGCGGTCACCCACCTGGAGCGGCTGCCCAGCCGTGTCCGTGGTGATGCCATCCCCGAGCTTGTGGACGGTGCCCATGTGCTCGTGGCCGGTGTTCAGGGGGAGCGGCCGGCCCATGCGAGCGTAGTCCTGCTCGCCCTTCCAGTAGTGCATGTCCGAGCCGCAGACGTTGGCGATGGAGACCTTGATGACGACGGCGCCCGGCTCGGGTTCTGGGACTGGATACTCTCGGATCTCGAAGCCCTTGCCGTAGCCCATCCAGCAGGCCATCTTGCCGGTGTCGGCCATGAGTGTGCCCTCCCATGTCGGAAGCAGCAGCCAGCACGGGCCAGCAGAGTCCGCCCTGGAAACGCTGCACTCCGGAGGGTACCAGAGAGTGAGGCGGCGCAACGGCGCCATCGCAATCGACTACTCGATGCGCGCCAACACGTTGCCCAGAACGATGACGGGCCGTACACTACAAAGTGAGACACGGTGATTGACGGGCGACGCCTTCGCCTCCGTTGACGGGGGCGAAGGCGCATCTGTAGAATCGCCGCACGCTGCTCCTCGCGTTCGTTCTTCCCGGTGGCGCATTGCTGCAACTGTGCTGTGCGCGGCCGACACAAACGAATAGGCAGGGGCCTGAACGATACCCTCACGCAAGGAGGTGGGATCGTGGAACCCATGATCCTCCTGGTGATCGTCGGGCTCGTCGCGGCTGCGGTCGGGGGTTGGGCCGGCTATGTCATGCGTCAGCGCATGAAGGTCGATCCGGTCCAGGCGGCTGACGTCGCGTCAGCACAACTGCGCGCAGAAGCCGAGACCAGGGCCAAAGAGATCCTGCTCCAGGCGCAGGACGAGGCGGTCCGCCTCCGCACGTCCGCCGAAGAAGAGCACCGTGGTCGCCGCGTCGAGATCCAGCGCCAGGAGAAACGGCTCCAGCAGAAAGAGGAGCAGTTCGACCGCAAGCAGGAAGAGCTTGAACAGCGCGAGCGTGGCTTTCAGGCCCGCGAGCGCGAGATCGACGCCAAGGAGCGGCAGGCCGACGAGCTGCGCCTCGCCCAGACCAGGGAGCTGGAGCAGCTCTCCGGCCTGACGACCGACGAGGCCCGCGATGTCATCGTCGCGCAGATCGAGCAGGACGTGCGCGACGCTTGCGTGCGCCGCACCCGCGAGCTCGAGCTGGAGGCGGCCGAGCAGGCCGAGCCGTGGGCGCGGCGGATCATCGCCACGGCCATTCAGCGCTACTCCAGCGACCAGGTCAGCGAGTCCACCGTCTCCGTCGTCCATATCCCGAATGAGGAGATGAAGGGGCGCATCATCGGGCGGGAGGGCCGCAATATCCGTGCGCTGGAGGCGGCCACGGGCGTCGATCTGATCGTGGACGACACGCCGGACGCCGTGACGCTGTCCGGCTTCGACCCGGTCCGGCGGGAGATCGCGCGGCTGGCGCTGACCAAGCTGGTCACCGACGGCCGGATCCACCCGGCCCGCATCGAGGAGATTGTCGGGAAGGCGAAGCAGGAGGTCGAAGCCCACATCCGCCAGGAGGGCGAGACGGCCGCCTACGAGGCTGGCGTCCACGGGCTGCACCCCGAGATCGTCAAGATGATGGGGAAGATGCGGTTCCGCACCAGCTACGGGCAGAACCAGCTTCAGCACTCCATCGAGGTGGCGCACCTCGCCGCGATGATGGCCGCCGAGGTCGGCGCGGACGTCGCCCAGACCCGCCGGTCGTCCTTCCTGCACGACATCGGCAAGGTGATGACCTCGGATGTCGAAGGGCCGCACCACTACATCGGCGCGGACTTCGTCTCACGCTTCGGCGAGGGCACCGAGGTCTGCGACGCCATTCGCGGCCACCACGACCACGATCCGGAGTACCAGACGGTCGAGGCGGTGCTGCTCCAGGCGGCGGATGCCATCTCCGGCGCGCGTCCTGGCGCCCGCCGCGAGAGCGTGGAGCACTACGTCAAGCGGCTGGAGGCGCTGGAGAGCGTCGCCAACTCGTTCGAGGGCGTGGAGAAGTCGTTCGCGATCCAGGCTGGCCGCGAGGTCCGCATCATCGTGCGGCCGGACGAGATCGACGACCACGGCGCGGTGCGGCTGGCGCGGGACATCGTCAAGCGCATCGAGGAGACGCTCCAGTACCCCGGGCAGGTCAAGGTGACGGTGGTCCGGGAGACGCGCGCGGTGGACTTCGCGCGGTAAGACACAGGCGCTCAGCACGTCCGCAGCGGGGGAGACACGCCCCCGCGCTACCGTGTGTGGCTGCTCCTTGGCCCCAGGATCAGCGTCCGCAGCTCGGACATCGAGTGGACGACGTGGTCCGCCCCTGCTGCGATGAGCCGCTCCGTCTCGTGGACGCCCCAGGCGACGCCGCACGTCCGAGCGCCAGCGCCCCGCCCCATCTCGACATCGTGGGAGCCATCCCCGACCAGCAGGGTCTGCTCGGCTGGCACCTGAAGCTCGCGCAGCGCCACGTGCATCAGGTCAGGGTACGGTTTGGGACGGTCCGCGCGGTCGCCGCCCACCACGCTGGTGAACAGGCCGCGCACCCGGCAGCGATTCAGCACCGCGTGCGCGACATCGGTGGTCTTGGCGGTGACGAGCGCCAGCTCCAGCCCGGCCACCTTGCACGCCCGCAGCAGCGACCACGCGCGCGGGAACAGGAGCGTGGTGGGGATCACGGACGCCGCGTACTGGAGCTTGTACGCGTCGACGAGCTGGTGCACGTCGTCCTCGGACGCGCCCGGCGAGTACTTCCGCAGGATGTCGATCAGCGGCAGCCCGATCATCGCGGCGATCTCTGCGGTAGGCGGGATCGGATGGCCGGCCGCCCCGAGCACCGTGGTCATCGTGGAGCAGATGCCGGGGGCCGAATCGGTGAGCGTCCCGTCGAGGTCGAACGCGACGGCGCGCAGGGGCAGCGATGCAGCAGTCATGGCCTCGGGAGCGTACCGGCCGCCAGCGCTCGAAGGCAAGCGGGCAGCCGGCCCCGTCAGGCCCCGGTGCGGCCATTCGTGGCCCGTACGAAGTCCACGAAGCCGCGCAGCGGATCGACGGACTCCAGGCGCACGCTGATGTGGTCCCCCACGTCCAGCCCCTCCTCGCCAGCCACCAGTTTGCCCTCAACTGGCGGCTCCAGCGTGCGGACCCAGACGCCCTTGTCAGTGACGCCCGTGACCAGCGCGTTGAAACGGTCGCCGATGTGCCCGCCCAGGTACGCCGACGAGGCGGCCTTGCGCGCCTGCCGCTCGACCCGTCTGGCCTGGTCTTCCTGGCGGGTGCAGTGGGCCGCCAGCCGCTCCAGCTCTTCGACGGCGTACGGCACCGGCCCTCCGGCCAGCGCCGCTTTGAGCAGCCGCTGGGTCAGGATGTCCGGGTAGCGTCGATTCGGGGCAGTGGCATGGCCGTAGTCGCGGACGGCCAGCCCGAAGTGCCCGCCGGGCGGATCGCCCGGGCGCTCCACGGCGTAGTCGCCGGAGCCCATCAGCTTGACGATGGAGAGCGACAGGTCCGGATAGGTCAGCGGCTCGGCGGCCTGCTGGCGCGCCATGAACTCGCCGAGGGCCACGGCGTTCGGCTGGTCTGGCAGCTGTTCGCCAGCGTCAGCCGCGATCTTCCGGATGCGCTCCCAGTTGGCCGGGGCCTTGACGACACGCCGGATGCTCGGGAAGCCGCGCTCTTGCAGGAACGCCGCCGTGACGCCGTTCGCCGCGATCATGAAATCCTCGATGAGCTGCCGCGACCGACTCTTCGGCACCGCCTCCAGCCCGACCACCGTGCCATCCTCGACGACGGGCCGCGCTTCCACCGTCCGGATATCGAGCGCGCCGCGCTGATGCCGGCGTGTGCAGAGCTGCTGCGCGACAGCGTCCTGCAGCCGCAGCTGCTGGTCGAGGCCCGGCACGTGAGCCATCGCGTCGGGCATCGGCGCACCGTCCTCCAGCCACGCCGCGACCCCTGGATACCCCAGCTTCGCGTGGTTGTGGACCCAGGCCCGGTACACGTCCGAGCGGCTGACCTCGCCGTCCCCACCCATGCCCATCTCGATGACGATGGCCAGCCGATCCTGCCCCGGGTCCAGTGAGGTCAGGTCCGTCGAGAGGCGCAGCGGCAGCATCGGGAAGATGATGGCCGGGGTGTAGACGGTCAGCGTGTTGACCTGGGCGTGCCGGTCCACGACCGAGCCGGCCGGGACCAGCGCGTCCACGTCGGCGATGGCGACGAGCACCGTCACGGCGCCATCGTCCTCGGCCCGGGCGACGGTCAGCTGATCCAGGTCTTCGGAGTCGTCGTCGTCAATCGAGCACCAGGGCAGGGCGCGTAGATCGCGGATCGCGGGGTCAGCGTCTGTGGCCGGCCCGGGGATGGCGGCGACGGCTTCCAGCACGGCCGGCGGGAGATCGGGATCGAGCCCATGATCGAGCATGGCCCGGCGAGCGATCTCGGCAAGCTCGGAGAGGCGCGGGTGGCCAGGGTCGATCATCAAGAGACCTCACGCAGGGCGGCCAGGTGACGCGGTCACGGGGCGGGGGCAGTTTGTCACGAGGCTGGTGCTGGCGGCACTGTATGCAGGGAATGCTCCACGCGGCAAGGGAATCGGCACACCCGCAGCCGGATAGGGCCGGCTGACTCCGGACCATTGTGTCCAACAGGTGAGCGACATGGTACGAACGCGACGGCTGGGGCGGACGGGCCTCACGGTCTCCGAGATCGGGTTTGGCGGCGCGCCGGCCGGCCTCACGAATTATCTCGGCCGCTGGGATGCCGCCAGTGAGGCGGCCGCCGAGCAGATCGTCCAGACCGTGCGGCGGGCGGCCGATCTTGGCGTCACCTATTTTGACACCGCGCCCGGCTACGGCCAGGGGCTGAGCGAATCGATGGTCGGACGGGCACTCCGGGGACGGCGGGCCGGGATGACCGTCGCGACCAAGGTCACCGGCGACGATGCCGATGCCGTGTTTCGGAGCGTTGAGGCCAGCCTGCAGCGGCTCGGCGTCGAGCAGATCGACGTGCTCCAGTACCACGGCGGCTGGTACACCGACGAGCAGGTGGCGAACATCCTCAAGCCGGGCGGCGCGCTGGCGGGCATGCAGCGAGCGCGCGACGAGGGGCTGGTCCGCTTTCTGGGCTTCACCACCGAGGGCGTCAACGGGCAGGCGAGTCAGCTGCTCCAGACGGACGCCTTCGACGTGATCCAGCTCTGCTACAACCTGATCCACCAGCACCCGTATGATCCGAGCCGGCACGCCGGCCTGATCTTCGAGGCGGCGGAACGTGGCCTGGGCATCATCACGATGCGCTCGCTGACGAGCGGGACGTTTCAGCGCTGGCTCAGCATGCTGGATCCCGGCTTCGAGGATCGGGTAGACCTGCACCGGGCGCTGCTGGCGTTCGTGCTGGCGAACCCGCTGGTGAGCGTGGCACTGGTCGGCATGCGGACACCAGCCGAGGCCGAGGCGAACGTCGCCGCCAGCCTGGACGATACCTATCGGCTCGACCCGGACGTGCTGCACGAGCGGTACGTTGACCGCAGGCGGCCAGCATAAGCGCTCCGAAGCCACGACCGCGCACCCGGACACCGACACCTCAGGCGTCGGGCTTCCACTCCGACATCGCCGCGCCCATCGCGCCGCCAATGGCGATCCACGTGCCCATCGAATACTGACCCATCGGTGCCGCTCCCTTCCGGCGGCGCGCTGACGGATACAGCCCCCGCCACGCTGCCCGCCGCCACCGTGCCTTCCGCCCAGGGCGATTGCATGATGGCCTCGCCGTGCCGCCGCGTCGGGGCTTGAAAGCCCCGCCTACGCTCCTGCAGTCGCTGCGCGACGCTCCAGTCGCACCAGTGCCGGCCGTTCCCGACGGCCGTCGCGCAGCGACGGTGTGACTGTAGGCGGGGACTTCAGTCCCTGACCGCCCGTTCCATGATGCTTCGGGGACACCAATGAACATGCCATCGCCCTGAGTCACGAACCGGAGCGATTGCATGTTGATGTCGTCGTGCCGCCGCGTCGGGGCTTGAAAGCCCCGCCTACGCTCCTGCAGTCGCTGCGCGATGCCCCGGTCTCACCGGACGACGCTGTTCCCGACGGCCGTCGCGCAGCGACGCTGTGACGGTAGGCGGGGTTTCAACCCCCGACTGCGCGTCTCGTCGTGCTTCGGGAACACCAGCGAACATGCAATCGCCCTGGCCTTCCGCCCCGTTCGGGAGCCTCAGGGACGGACAATCCGGTAGCATCTCCGAGAGCGTGTGGCGCCAGCGCGAGGTTGGAGCGACAGACGATGCGACGATGGCTTGGCCTGCCGACGGCGGCGTTGGTGACGTTGTTGCTCTGCGCGCTCGTGGCCGCTGGCGGCCTGCCCGCCGATGATGTCCCACTCGTGCTGGCGCAGGGCGCGCCGTTCTGCGCGCCGGGCCAGCCTGCCCGCTTCGTGTTCGCCATCGCGGCGCTCAAGGAGCGGCTCGGTGCGCCCATGGGCGACCCGGCCGAGTGCGAGCACGTCGATGCGGCCAGCGGCGATACCGTCCAGCGCACCTCCACCGGCCTCGCCTACTACCGTCCGTCACTCACCCTGGCCATCTTCACGAACGGCAACACTCACTGGGCGCTCGTCAACGGGCAACTGATGCTCTGGCGCAACAGCAGCGTCACCCCGCCCGAGCCGACCGCCGCCGAGGCTGACTATCTTGGCAAGACCTCGACGCTCCGGGCTCGCTTCGCGGCGCTGCAGGGGCGGCTCGATGCGGCTCGGCGGCAGGCCGGAGCCGGCCAGCTTGACGCTGTGGATCCGGCCAGCCTGCGATCCCTGGCCGACGACCTCCGTGCGACGCGCGACGCCTACGCAGCCGCGCGCGGGAGCGGCCGACTCTTCCGCTACCACGGCTTGATGGTGACCGCCGTCAACTCGGCGATGGGGTCCGCCGAGATGCTGGCGCAGGCGCGGCTGGTGCAGCCGTCTGACACACGCACGTCCCTGCTCGCCCGTGGGGCCACCTACCGCCAGGACAGCGAACAGCGGCAGCAGGCGGCCCAGGACGCCTACAGCCAGGCGCTGCCGGTCCCGGCGAATTGAGGACGGCTTGGCCCTCACCCCCAGCCCAGGGGGTGAGGGTTCGAAAACTCAGGCCAACTGCGCGCGGATCGCGGCCAGCACCCGTGTGACCTCTGCAGGGTCGGCGCGGACCTCGCCGCGCCGGGCCGCCGCCGAGAGTGCGAATGCGTCAAACCCGAGAGCGCCGTTCGGCATCTCCGGCAGCCGTGGCAGCACGTGCGAGTGGAAGTGTGGCGTCCCCTCGTTCAGGGACGCCAGGTACACCCGCACCGCGCCCGTCGCCGCGCGGACCGCGTGCGCCGTCCGTTGCAACGCCGCGCCGAACGTCGCGGCCTCCTCGGCGTTGAAGTCCGCCGAATCGCCGATGTGCCGTTTGGCCTGGAGCAGCAGCCAGCCGGCCACCGCTGGCGTCGGCGAGATCGACCGCGCCAGCCAGTAGTCGTCCTGGTAGACGATGCTCGCGTCGTCGCCGCCAGCGGCGGCGATCTCGCACATGGGGCACGCGGCAGCCTTGCTCGTGTTGGCCGCGCTCATGATGCCGCGATCGCCTTGCGGGCTTCGGACATGAACGCGTCCACCGCCTGCGACACCGATGCCTTCCCGAAGGCAACCTGCTGCCCGGCGTCCGCCTGGGCCTTGATCACGGCCGCCGACGCGGCCGGCAGGACCGGCAGCCCGCGCGCCGGGTAGGTCATCTCGCGCGAGATCTGCTTGACGAACGCGGCCTCGGCGGCCTCCAGCTCCGGAGCCAGCGCATCGCGCACCTGGGCCGACGACGGTGCACCCTGGTCCACGCGGGTGATCTTGCCGGCCGGCACCGAGTTGATGAAGTAGTCCATCAACGACACCGACAGCTGCGGGCTCTTGGTGTTCGCCGCGATGCTCAGAAGGATCGGCGGGAAGAACCACCAGTCCTTCGAGCCGTTGGCGATCTCCGGCACGCTGAACATGGCCATCGGCGTCTTGGTCAGCCGCTGGATCTGCGTCAGGTGGTTGGTGCTCTGCGCGCCAATCGCGGCCTGCCCCAGCGTGAGCAGGTTCGTGGCGAAGCTGCCAGCGTCGGCCTGGGTCTGGACGTCGGCCGGCGGGATCACCCCGTCCTTCCGCAGCTTGTTCCAGAACTCCAGCCACGTCCCGAACGTCTCGGCCTTGAAGCCAAGCTGCCCGTCGGGCGTGAATAGCTCCTCGCCGGACTGGCGAATCCAGGCCTGGAGGTGGCGCTGCGTCGTGCCGAGGGTCGGATCGGCCATGCCGTAGAACTTGCGCCCGGGATCCGCGAGCTGCTTGGCGAGCGCCGCCAGATCGTCCCAGGTCTTGACCTTCTGGTCGTAGGTGACGCCCTTCTCTTGCAGGACCGTCGCGTTGACGACGATCGACTGGCCAACGTAGTGGCTGGGCAGCGCGTAGACGCCCTTGCCGACTGTGCCGTCAGCCGTCGCGACGCTGCTCAGGCTCTTGGTGTCCAGCCCCTTGTTGAGGTACGGCGTCAGATCGAGCAGCGCGTTCGATGAGCCGTACCGGGCGATGCGGTCGTCGCGCATCCACATCACGTCCGGCAGGCTCTTGGAGGCGGCCTGCGTTGTCAGACGGTCGTTGTAGGCGCCAAGCTCGGCGAACTGGAGGTCTGCCGTCACCCCGGGGTTCGCTTCCTGGAACTTGGTGATGGCCGACTTGTACAGCTCGGCGCGCTGGGCCGTGCCCCACTGCCCGACGTTGATCTTCTTCGGCTCGCCGCCGCCAAGCCCGGGGACGCTGCTGCAAGCGGCGCCAGCTACGAGCGCCAGCCCGCCGGCGCTCAGCGCCATGAACTCGCGACGGGAGACCGAGACCCGTCCGCGTGACTGTGAACTCATGTGCCCTCCCTCCTTCCGGTGGCCCGGTGTCTCACTTGAGACCCGTTGTGGAGATGCCCTGGACGAGCTGCTTCTGGGCGAACAAGAACACCAGAAACAGCGGAACCAGCGAGAGAACGGACATCGCGAACATCGCTCCCCAGTTCGACGTGCCCGTCGAGTCCAGGAAGGCGTTCAGCGCGATGGAGACCGTGTAGTTCTCCGTCGCCGTCAGGTAGATCAGCGGACCGAGAAAGTCGTTCCAGGTCCAGATGAAGGTGAAGACGGCGGTCACGGCCAGCGCCGGCCGCAGCAGCGGGAAGATGATCCGCCAGAACACGCCCAGCGGCCCGCAGCCGTCCACCGTCGCGGCGTCGTCCAGCTCACGGGGCAGCCCCCGGATGAACTGTACCAGCAGGAAGACGAAGAACGAGTCCACCGCCAGGAACTTCGGGACCACCAGCGGCAGCGGCGTATTCGTCCAGCCCAGCCCCTGAAACAGGATGTACTGGGGCACCATGATGACCTGGAACGGCAGCATGATGGTGCCGAGCATCAAGGCGAAGAGCAGCGGCTTGAGGTGGAACTCCAGCCGCGCGAACGCGTACGCGGCGATGGAGCAGGAGCACAGGTTGCCGATCACCGACAGCCCGGCGATGAGCGTCGAGTTCAGGAAGAACTGCGAGAACGGGATGCCGAGCGCCATCCAGCCCTGCGCCCAGTTCTCCAAGGTGATCTGCCGGGGCCAGAGGCCCGGCTCGGAGAAGATCAACTGGCTCGGTTTGAACGCGCTGGTGACCATCCACAGGACCGGATAGAGCATCACCAGCCCGAGCGCGATGATGGCGATGTGGGCCAGGACGTGCTTGACGGTGAGCGGCTTGCTCGGATGCCCGGCGTCGTCGTCGAGCTGCGCGGACGCGGCGCTCATTACTTGTCTCCTGCGTAGTGAACCCAGTACTTCGACGTCCCGAAGGCGATGGCTGTCAGCACGCCGATCGCGAGCATCAGGATCCACGCCATCGCCGAGGCGTACCCCATCCGGAAGTTGGTGAACGCCTGGTGGTACATGTACAGCGTGTACATCAGCGTCGAGTCCACCGGGCCGCCGGTGCCGCCGCTCACCACGAACGACTGCGTGAAGCTCTGGAACGAGTGGATCATCTGGAGCACGAGGTTGAAGAAGATGACCGGGCTGAGCATCGGCAGGGTGATCTGCCAGAACTGCGTCCAGCGCCCGGCCCCGTCCACCGAGGCCGCTTCGTAGAGGTCACGCGGGATCTGCCGCAGGCCCGCCAGGAAGATGATCATCGGCGAGCCGAACGTCCAGACGTGCAGCAGGATGATCGTGTCGAGCGCATACTCCGGCGTGGCGATCCAGGCCGGCAGGTTCGTGAAGCCGAACAGCCCCAGCACCTGGTTAACGAGGCCCGTCGAGCCGAAAATCTGCCGCCACAACAGCGCGATGGCCACGCTCGACCCGAGCAGCGACGGCAGGTAGTACAGCGAACGGTAGAACGTCAGCCCGGTCAGGCCCTGGTTCAGGATCAGGGCGATGCTCAGGGCGAAGATCAACTGCAACGGCACGCCCGCCATGACGTACTTCAGCGTCACGCCAGCGGCAGCGTAGAACCGTGGATCGTCCGTGAGGATCTGGGCGTAGTTGCTCAGGCCGACCCACCGCGTCTGCCCGAGCAGGTTGTAGTTCGTGAACGAGAGGTAGAGCGAGGCCAGCATCGGCCCGAGCGTGATCGCAATCAGGCCGATGAGCCACGGCGTCAGGAACAGCCACGGGGCGAGGCCGTGGCGATAGCGGCTCGTTTTCCTGGCGCCCACGGCGGCGGCGCCTGGGCTACCGGCGATCTCTCTGGAGTGACTGGCGACCGGCTGGGTTGCCACGATGCGTGTCCTTCCGTGCCTCGCTCAGTACCCGTTGACCTTGTCGACGATGTTGCCGAGCGGCTCGCCAGCGACGTACCGCTTCAGGTTGGCGATGAAGATCTCGACGCTGCGCTTCGCCGTGCCGAAGCTCGTCGCGCCGTTGTGTGGCGTGACGATGACGTTCGGCAGCGACCAGAACGGGCTGTCGGATGGGAGCGGCTCCACGCCGTGGGCGTCCAGGCCGGCCCCGGCGATCCACCCTTCCTGCAACGCCTTCAGCAGCGCGTCGTCGTCCGCGATGCCGCCGCGCGAGATGCAGATCCAGAAGGCGGACGGCTTCATCGCCTTGAAGGCGGCCTCGTCGAACATGCCCAGCGTGGCCGGCGTGCTCGGGGCGGTCACCACCACGAAGTCGGACTCGGCCAGGAACTCGTGGAACTGCTCGTGGGTGTACATCTTGTCCACGCCCGGGACCGGGATATCCGAGCGCCGGCGCAGCCCGACCACGCGCATGTGGAACGCCTGCGCCTTGAGGGCGAGGTCCGCCCCCGAGTTGCCGAGGCCGAAGATGCCCAGCGTCATCCCGTTCAGCTCAGGGTGGGTGAAGCGGTCCCACTTCTTCTCCTGCTGCGCGCGCATCCAGCGGGGGACGTCGCGATTCAGCATGATCATCAGCAGGATCGAGTGCTCGGCCAGCGGGATCGCGCCGTTGCCCACCGACGAGGTCAGCACGACCGGGCTGGCCTTCATCTCGGGGATCAGGTCGTTGTCAGCGCCGGCCGCCCAGCTGTGGACCCATTCCAGGTTCTTCGCCCGCGCCAGGTCCGCCGCCTTGACCGTGCCGGCAATCGCCTTCGCCCGCTCGACGAGGTCGCCGGCGTCCGCGAGCTTGCTGACGAAGTGGAGCGTCGCCTCCGGCGCGGCATCGCGCATGTGCTGCTGGTTCTCCTCAGAGAACTGCCCGGTCACCAGAATGTGTGTCTCGCCAGCCATTTACTGCTTCCCCTCAGCCGAAAGGTCCACGACAAGCACTTCAAACAGGTCGATCTCGGGCAGGGCGATGCTCGCGGTGTCGCCCTGCCGGGCCAGGTCGCACGGCGTGTCGTGGACCAGTGCATGGGCCGTTGCCTGCGCGGCAGCCCCGCGCACGTGCAGGACGCCGTCGCGGATCGGCAGCGGCGGCCCGAAGTTGGACCGGCGCGCGCCCGACATGTTGATCAGGTGGACGACCAGCCGGTTGCCCGTCCGGTGCAGCGTCACTTCGACGTGCTCCGGCAGGTCTGCCGAGACGATCTCGTCGCCGGCCAGCAGCTCCTGCGCCAGGCTGTGGATGATGTCCCGCGAGACGGTCAGGCCCAGGTCGCGGTACGACCGACCGACCGTCCAGGGAACCATCGCCGTGCGCCCCTTACCGTGCGCCCGCACGACGTAGCCCGGATGCTCGACCGGCTCGTAGCCGTACGCTTTCTCGGGTGGGCCGTAGGCGGAGCGCGCCAGCATCACCTGGTGGCGCTCGGCGTCCGCCTTCCAGGAGCAGAAGTGGTACGCGCCGTAGACCGGCGCGACTGGCCCGACGTACTGGTACGGCGAGGTCCGCCCCGACTGGTCCGGGGCGATGCAGGTCGACCAGAGATCCTGCCCGCGCGTGGCGGCAAGCTGCTGGCTGGCGGCGAGGCTGGCAAGCTGCACGCTGCCATCGGCGGCCAGCGCCGTCGAGCCGGTGCTGAGCAGCCGGCCGCCATCGGCCACGAACCCGTCGAGCGCCGCGACCGTGTCGGCCGCCAGCGGACCGAGGTCCGGCAGCACCAGCAGCGAGTACCGCCCCAGCCCGCCGTTCGCCGCCATCTCCGCGATGCCCTCCTGGGGCACGACGTCGAACGGCACGTGGGTCTGCTGCAACGACTCGTAGACGCCCCGGTACTCGGCAATGGACTGGTCGTGGTCGGCGGCCGAGCGGGCAAGCTGCTTCGGCAGCACCAGTCCGGTCCGGGCGGTGGGCCGCATGTCCGTGTAGACGTCCCGCCAGCGGCGGTGGAACCGTGTGATCTCACCGGCTACCGGCAGGTTGGGATACGGGATCAGGCCCGGCGCACCCATGATGTAGGTCGAGAGGCTGCCGCCCCGGGCAATCGTCTGCACGAAGTACTGCGCGAACTGCTCCGGCTGCTCGCCGGCCAGCCGGTACGGCATGTCCATGAACGAGACGGCGTTGACCAGGACGGGCGTCTCGGGGCGGAAGCTCTTGGGCGCGCTGACCGACTCGCCAGTCGCATGGTGCCACAGCTCGCGCCCGAGCGCGTTGTTCGCCTCGTGGAAGATCAGGTCGGCCGTCCGCCCGAGCAGGAAGGTGCCCGGCTTGCGGGTCTTGATGTGCGTCTGCAAACGCTGCATCAGCGTGGCGACGGTGCTGGCCGAGAACGTCCGCCAGACGCCGTAGGTCGGGGAGGACGGCCCCTCGGGCAGGGTGTCGTGCCCGCTGTACGCCTTGAAGGCGCGCAGGCAGCTCAGGCAGTGGCAGACGCCGTTGTAGACCTTGCTGTAGTCGACCTCGTTGAAGCCGAACCAGTTGAAGAAGAATCCGTCTGGCGAATAGCGGTCGATGACCTCGTCGAGCGCCTGGAACGACTTCTCCTGGTAGTACCCGGCGCTCGGGCAGACGCTGTACAGCCCCTGGTAGATCTGCGGCTGGCCCTTCGGCGAGACGTACAGCCACTCGGGGTGCTCGGCGGCGATCTTCGCGGAGACCTTCGAGAAGTCCATCCGCGCGACGAGGCGGATGCCGCGCTGGTGGGCCGCCGTGACGGCGTCGCCCAGCATGTCGCCGCCGGGGCGCTGCGCCAGGAATGGGTTGCGGGTCTGGAACGGCAGGTCCGTGGGGTAGAAGGAGAGGATGCCGCCGGCGTTCACGAGCCAGGCATCAGCGCCGTGGGCCTGGATGAAGTCGAGGACCGCCCCGACGTCCATCGTGGCGTCGATCTCGCGCAGGTTCGTCTGGAACATGCCGAACGGCTGACGCCACCAGAGGGGGGGCGAGTCGGCGGGAGCAGGGCCAGCGGTGGACGCGGCAACCCCGGGAGCGGCTTCGCTCGCCACGGTTGCGCGCGCGTCGATCTTCGTGTCCAAGCGGCCTCCGAAGGATCGGATGCAGTGCGCTGCAAACGTTGCCGCAACTTTATCACGGCGTTCTGCCGATTGCCAGCCCCCCCAGAATAGCCCTCACCCCCGGCCCGTTGGAGGCCCTCACCCCCCAGCCCGTTGGAGGCCCTCACCCCCCGGCCCCCTCTCCCGCGCACAGGGAGAGGGGGGTCGTAGAGTCGCGCGCCTTCGGCGCAGCGCGCCCCCTCTCCCTGTGCGCGGGAGAG